>NZ_JBAZDW010000016.1:0-26294 GCF_041654235.1 Dehalococcoides sp.
GGCCAGCGGCATAAAAACCTATTTTGGTTCATGCCCCACCCCTACACCAGTAATCAGCCATGGGGTGGTAAACCTGAAAGCCGCAGGTGCCGTAATAATTACCGCCAGCCACAACCCCGCCATCTGGAACGGATTTAAAGTAAAATCAGCGGACGGAGCAAGTGCCCCTACCTACATGATAACTGCCATTGAAACAGAAATAGCCAAACTGGGAGATAACCCTTCGGTATCCCGTCTGGATTTTGACACAGCTGTTTCCCGCGGACTTATTGAATGTATAGACCTTGCACCCGCCTATTTTGAGCAAATAAGCAAACTGGTAGATATTGAAAAACTGCGGGAAGCCGGTTTCAACATAGCCATAGACTCTATGTACGGCGCCGGCATAGGCTATTTCAAGCACCTGCTTGAGGGCGGCTGCAATCGTTTGAACGAAATAAACGCCGAACCCAACCCCAATTTTCCTGATGTGCTTCAGCCTGAACCGATTGCCCCAAACCTGAATAAGCTGATGAGGCTTGTCAAGGATATACGCTCAGATATAGGGCTGGCTACTGATGGTGATTCTGACCGTCTGGGTGTGGTAGACGAAATGGGCAATTTTCTTAACCAGCTTCAGGTTTTCTCCCTGCTGGCACTCTATATTCTGGAAGTAAAAGGACTGCGCGGGCCGCTGGTTAAAACCATTACCAACTCCAGCATGATAGACAAGCTGGGGAAGCTTTATAATGTACCGGTATTTGAAACCAAAGTGGGCTTCAAATATGTCTCCCCCGTAATGATAGAGCAAAATGCCCTTATCGGCGGAGAAGAAAGCGGCGGCTATGGCTTTGCCGGGCACGTGCCTGAACGTGACGCCATACTGGCAGGGGCGTATTTTCTGGATTTTATGATTACTACCGGCAAATCACCTGCCAAGATGCTTGAATATCTGTACTCCAAGGTAGGGCCTCATTATTACAACAGAGTTGACTATACCTTTGATGAAGCCTGCCGCGAAGAAATAATGAAACATCTGGCAAACCAAAAACCTGAGAGTCTGGCTGAAACCAAAGTGAGTTCCACGGACAGGCTGGATGGATTCCGCTACAAGCTGGAAGACGGCAGCTGGCTTCTTATCCGCTTTTCGGGTACCGAACCGCTCCTGCGGATATATGCCGAAAGCCCCAGTCAGGATAAAACCGCCTCTTTGCTTGAAAACGGCCGCAAACTTTCCGGTATCTAAAATATTGTCTTGGGGATATACCTGATGGATATTATCAATCTTGATGACCTGAATATTTATGAAAAACTTGACCCTCACCACATGCTGGATGAGCTTAAACGCATGCCCCTGCTCTGTAAACAGTCATGGGAAACAGCAGAAGCCTTAAGCCTGCCTGAAGATTACCGCACTATCAAACAGGTGGTAATACTGGGCATGGGTACTTCAGGGGTGGGTGCCCAGCTGGCAGAACGGATAGTGCGGGATGAGTGCAAAATCCCCATCTACCTGCATCAAGATTATTTGCTACCGGCATATGTATCTGCAGATACACTGGTTATTGCTTCCAGCAGTTCCGGCTCAACCGAAGAGGTGGTCTCCTGCTTTAATCAAGCCCTCAACCGCCATGCCAAACTTTTGGTTTTAACCACTGGTGGACAGCTGAAAGAAATGGCTACTGCTCATAATATACCCGGACTGATTTACGACTATACTTACCGCCCCAGCACTGCCATTGCCTATGGAGTGCTACCTATTTTAAGCATTCTCCACCAGCTGGGCTTTATACCCAACAAATCTGCCGAAGTAAGTGAAAGCCTGATAGTGCTGTCCCAGATTGCGGAAAGGCTGTCAGAAAAACACCAGACTACCAACAATTCCGCTAAACAGCTGGCTGGCAAACTGGAAGGACGGGCGGTTATGGCATTTGGTTCCGGAGTAACATTCCCGGCAGCCCGCCGTTTTAAAACCCAGTTGAACGAAAATGCTAAATGCTTTTCCTTTGCCGAAGAAATACCTGAGATGAACCATAACTCGGTGGTGGGCTACGAACTGCCCCGGAGTTCTGGCCGTTACTGGGCGGCAGTGATGTTTAAAACCACCTATCTGTCTAAACGCATCCACCAGCGCATGCGGATTACCACTGATATGCTTCATCTGGCCAAAATACCCGTTTTCAGCATTGACGGTTACGGCTTTAGTCCCCTCTGCCAAACACTCAGCCTGATACTTCAGGGAGACTTCGTAAGCCTGTATCTGGCTTTCCTGACCGGGGTAGACCCTTACCCGATAGACGCGGTTGACTACTTCAAACGGAAATTAGCCGAAAGCTAAATTCTTTTACAGCAGATAGTGCCAAGACAGCAGCCAGAGGGTTGCTCAAAGGGCACAGGATGGTTTTACGGGCATCATGAAGACTTTATATAACCCTTTCCTCTCATGCCCCATATGGGTGCTCAGCGGGAATCCTGCCGCACCATTTGAGCTTCTCTGCAAGTATTTTGGGGAAGACACTATGATTAACTTGCTATTGGCATAATCTTAATAGACAAAAAGATAATAACAAGTGTCACCAGAATGAGATTAAATACTGGAGATTATCCGACAGTGTTTCACTGCAGGGGTTTCCAATCACCTGATAAATCTGCCAACCATCTTGTTCTCTTCCTCACATCCCAAATCAAGGTACTCATATGTTATAATATTTAAATTAATTTTCCGGAGTTATTCATGAAAACCAGTCTTTTTTACCTCGGTCTGGGGATAGTTATGATAGGCATAGGTATCTTTACCTACTTGCAGCCAACCGATATTGACAGCCTATCTTTTTCCCAAACAGTCCTCGGTATACTTTGTATGGCTATTGGCCTGCTCACAGCTATTATCGGAGTGGTGCGCTATTTCAGAGACGAACGCGGGAACTAAATAACCTGTTTTCAACCAATAAAAAGACCGGAACTTTGAGGTTCCGGTCTTTGTTTTATGTATATATAGACAGTCTTAACGTTTAGTGTACTGAGGAGCCTTGCGGGCACGTTTCAGACCGGGCTTCTTGCGTTCTTTAGTCCGATCATCCCGGGTAAGAAGGCCATTGCTCTTAAGGGCAGCACGCAGTTTCTCATCGGTCTTTTCAAGGGCGCGGGCAATGCCATGGGCAATAGCCCCGCTCTGACCGGTGACGCCGCCTCCGAGAACCTTTATAACAGCGTTAAACTTGCCCATGGTATCGGTAACCATCATGGGGTTTAGAATAACATTGCGTTCCTGAATGCGGGTAAAACGTTCTTCGATGGGCTTGCCATCAATCACTATAACGCCGTTGCCGCTCATCAGTTTTACAGTGGCAACTGCGGTCTTACGCCGACCAACACCAATAAAATAAGTATTCTTCTCTACCATTACTATCTCCCGTTAAGACTCCTTGCTTACTACGCCGGTCTGAGAGGCATGGGGGTGTTCCGCACCTTCATAGACCTTTAATTTAGCCAAAATCTGGGCACCCAAGGTATTGCGGGGAATCATGCCCTTTACAGCATGTTCAATCACAAACAAAGGCTTGGTTTTCAGAAGGTCACCCAGTTTTTCCTGGCGGAAACCGCCGGGGAAGCCGGAATGGCGATAATACATCTTCTGGTCCAGCTTGTTGCCGGTAACCGTTATCTTCTTTGCATTTACGATAACCACGTAGTCACCGCAATCCAGATTGCGGCAGAACATGGGTTTGTGCTTGCCCATGAGGTATTTGGCCGCTTCAGCAGCTACCTCACCCAGCACACGGCCGGAGGCATCTATTACGTGCCAATCCCGTTTTATGTCACTAGCTTTAACTGTGTAAGTGTTCATCTTAACTCCCAAAAGGTTCTCTATAGTTTACCCGAACGAGGCTCAGTCCACAAGCCGGCGCTGCCGGCCCCGCCAGTCCGGGGGTTTTAGCCTCAAATAATGCCCCAAACTCGCCCATGCTAATAGTCCCGCGTCCCAGTTCCACCAGTACTCCAATAGTATTTCTCACCTGATGGGTAAGAAAGGAATTGGCCTCAATCCGTAATATCAGCCTGTCCTCTACAATATCTAACCGTGTCCAATTAACCCGGCGGACAGTTTTCTTTATCTCCGGCCCCAGACTGGAGGCAAAAGCGATAAAGTCATGCTCCCCTTCAAGCATCTTAAAAGCCTGTTCCATAAGCTTTATATCCAGCTTGTAAGGCACCTGCCAGGCCTGAAGTCTGGCAAGCGGTGAGCGAGTTTTGCTATTTAATATATGGTAAGAGTACTCACGGCTGATAGCCCTGCGTCTCACATCAAAGTTTTCGGCTACAAAGTGGACTTCTTTTACGGCTATGTCCGGCGGCAGGTAATAATTTAACCCGCCTTTAATTTTTTCCAACCCCAGTGAAGATTCCGTCAGGTAACTGACTACCTGGTAAGCCGCGTGTACCCCGGCATCTGTCCTTCCGGAACCACTCACTCTGGTCTGTTCACTTGTTAATTTCCGGATAGCTGTTTCCAGCTCTCCCTGTATAGTAGCACCTTTGTCCTGAATCTGAAAACCCGAATATCTGGTGCCCTCATATTCTATTACCATCAATACCCTGGGTGAGATAATACCCCTCCCAAAAAGCTACTTGATAAGTTCCAGTTTAACCATCTCGGCACCATCACCCTGACGGGGACCAAGCTTGGTCATGCGAGTATAACCACCCGGACGCTCAGCATATCGCTTTGACAGGTCTTCAAAAACCTTCTCAACAATACCGGGCATATACACGAAAGCCAAAGCACGGCGGCGGGAAGCCAGAGTACCCTTTTTACCCAGAGTAATCATCTTTTCAGCCATGCTCCGTATTTCCTTTGCCCGTGGCTCGGAGATAGTAATCTCCTCATAATTTAAAAGATCCGTTACCAGATTGCGGTAAAGCGACATTCTCTGGCCAGTGGGTCTATCAAATCTTCTACCTGATACTTTGTGTCTCATATTTCCTCACCTTATGTGCAAGTACAAGTTTTAGTCTTCGTCTATGCCCTTGTTTTTCTTCTTATTGTTTTCAGCTTCTTCAAACAACTCATCTTCAGGGTTCAGGGACAAACCAATGGTCTTTAGTCTGTCCTCAAGCTCCGTCAGAGACTTAAGGCCAAAGTTGCGCAAAGTAAGCAGTTCCTTGGTTCCCCTGTTTATGACCTCGCCTACCGTAGTTATACCGGCATGACGCAGGCAATTTACTGCCCTGACAGACAGATCCAGCTGTTCAATAGGCATGTTATATTTTTCTTCCGGTATAGTGTATTTAACCGGCTCGCTGGCTTCTATTTCAGCCACTACCTTGCTGTGGCTAACCAGAGACGCAAACTGTTTCACCAGAATATCAGCTGAGCGGCTGACTGCGGTGGCAGGTTCTACTGTACCGTCAGTCCATACCTCAAGCACCAAACGTTCAAGACTGGTTTCACGGCCTACATGCATAGGCTCGGTGGTAAAGTTCACCTTGCGAATGGGGGTGAAGATGGCATCGACCGGAATAGTGCCTATAGGCGTATTCTCGGCGCTTTCCGGAGGACGATAGCCCCGGCCAAGCTCTACTTCAAGTTCCACATTCAAAACAGCATCATCTGAATCAAGGGTAAGCAGATATAGCTCAGGATTTACTACCTCAAAATCATTTGAGGGTTCAATATCTGCTGCCGTAACCACCTTGGAGCCGGAAGCTCTCAGGTACAAAATACCCTCAAGTCCTGAAAGGCTCTCAACCCTTATATTTTTAAGGTTCAACAAAAAATCAAGTGTATCTTCTTTGGCCTTGGGCAGAGCACAAAACTCATGCTGGATACCATCTATCCGGACACGGGTAATAGCAACCCCGTCCAGATAGCTAAGAAGTATACGGCGAAGTGAATTACCCATAGTAGTCCCGAAACCTTTTTCCAAAGGCTCTACCACAAAGCGTCCGTACTTGCCGTCGCTCTCGGTGCAACTAATTGTGGGTATAGCTAGATCAGACACGAAATACCTCCTTATACTAGTTACCTGGAGTAGTACTCAACTACGGTCTGAGCATCGAATCTAGCGTCTATATCACCGGCATTAGGCAGACTAATGACCTTGCCGGAAAGGGTTTTTCGATCCAAGCTTAACCAACCAGGAATTGCCTTGGCTTCAATATTTTCGGCTAAAGTTTTGAAATATGCAGTAGCCTTGCTGGTTTCACGTACAGTTATTTCCTGACCTTCTTTAATCAGATAGGAAGGAATATCGGTTTTCTGGCCGTTTACCAATATATGTCCGTGCATAACAATCTGTCTGGCCTGGGCACGTGATGTGCCAAAACCCAAGCGGAACAAAACATTATCCAGACGGCGTTCCAAAAGAATCATCATATTATCACCGGTAACACCGGGCTGAGCATTAGCCAAGCCGAAGAAACGGCGGAACTGACGCTCCGTCATACCATAGCTCCAGCGTATGCTCTGTTTCTGCCGAAGCTGCTGACCGCGGTCAGACAGACGGCGGGGTCTGCCCAGCTGAGGGCCGGGGGGCTTGGGGCGTTTTTCAAAAACACATTTGGTAACGCACTTGTCGCCCTTTAAGAACAACTTATCGCCGCTACGGCGGCACATTCTGCAAACTGCACCTGTTTCTCTAGACATATTCTACCTCTATACCCTCCTTCTCTTGGGAGGACGGCAACCATTATGAGGAATGGGTGTGACGTCCCTTATTGCGGTCACATTTATACCTGAAGCCTGAAGAGAACGGATAGCAGCTTCACGGCCGCTGCCCGGTCCCTTTACCAGTACCTCTACCTGACGCAGACCGCTTTCAGCAGCCTTGCGGGCAGCGGTCTGGGCGGCCATCTGGGCGGCATAGGGAGTACCCTTGCGCGAGCCCTTGAAACCGGCAGTACCACAGCTGGCCCAGGCAATAACATTGCCCTGAAGGTCAGTCAGAGTTACGATAGTATTATTAAAGGTAGCCTGTACATAGGCCTTACCTACAGGTATTACTTTCTTCTCTTTTTTCTTGGCACCGGCACGCTTTTTAACTGCCATTATATCCTCCTACGCTACTTAGCGTTTATTTCTTAGTTGCGCCACGTTTTTGTCCACGCCCTGCCACAGTCTTGCGCGGGCCACGACGAGTACGGGCATTAGTTTTGGTGCGCTGGCCACGTACCGGCAAATTGTGCTTATGGCGAATACCACGGTAACAGCCAATATCAATAAGCCGCTTGATATTGAGGGTAATTTCCTTGCGAAGATCCCCTTCTACCCGATACTCTTTATCTATAATTTCCCTAAGGCGGTTGATTTCCTCATCGGTCAGTTTATTAACCCGAATCGTTTTATCCACACCCGCCTGAACAAGTACTTTCTCACTGCGAGCAGGGCCGATACCGAATATATACTGCAACGAGAAATAAACCTGTTTGTTATCGGGTATATCTGTACCCGCTATGCGAACCATAATGCCTCCTTAACCCTGCCTCTGTTTATGTTTGGGGTTGGTGCAAATATTTCTAACCACCCCGTTACGTTTCACTATTTTGCACTTTTCGCACATTGTCTTTACCGAAGCTCTAACCTTCATTTACTGTTCTCCTGTATCCTTCCCAAACCTATGACTTGAATCGGTATGTAACCCGGCCGCGGGTCAAGTCATAGGGAGATAACTCCACCAGTACTCTGTCTCCGGGCAAAATCCTTATGTAATGTACCCGCATTTTACCCGAAATATGGGCCAAGACTTCATGCCCGTTTGAAAGCTGAACGCGAAAAGCAGCACTGGGCAAAGCCTCCAGTACTGTCGCTTCAACTTCTATTGCATCTTTCTTAGGCATAAATCCCCGCTATTCTTCAATCAGGGTGAGTATTTCCGGCTCACCATCGGTAATGGCAACTGTATGCTCAAAATGAGCCGACAAACTACCATCCGCAGTATACACTGTCCAGCAATCTGGGGCTACTTTTGTCTTTTCAGTGCCAATGTTTAACATTGGTTCTATGGCCAATGTCATACCCTTTTTTAATTCCGGGCCTTTACCCCGGCGGCCAAAGTTCGGTATCTGGGGGTCTTCGTGCATATTCCGACCTATACCATGTCCGGTATATTCCCTGACTACCCCATACCCTCTGCTTTGAGCATATTCCTCCACTGCCGCACCTATATCGCCGAGATGCCCGCCTGCCCTGGCTTGAGCAATCCCGACCGTCAACGCGGCCTGAGTAGCAGATATTAACCGTTGGGCGGCAGGTGATATTTCACCCACCCCTACTGTTACGGCCATATCCGCCTGGAATCCTTCTAATATGTTGCCTATATCCAGCGATATTATGTCGCCTTCTTTTAATACCCGTCCCCCGGGTATGCCGTGAACAATTTCTTCGTTAACAGACGCACAAAGACTGGCCGGGAAGCCTTGGTAACCTTTGAACGAAGGAGTAGTCCCCCTGCGTAACAGTTCCCTTTCAGCTATCTCGTCCAGCTCCCGGGTAGTTATTCCCGGTCTGACATTCTTCTTAACTTCTTCTAAAGCAACCGCCAGTATATGACCAGCCCGCCGCATTATAGCAATTTCTTTTTCGGTTTTCAGTATTATGGCCATAAACCGGTTACTTACCGCACTTTATAGCTGATATAATACGTTTGGTAACCTCTGATATTTCAGCCATACCATCTATCTCACTGAGCTTACCCTTTGAGCGGTAGTATTCAATAAGAGGCGCTGTTTTGCTAAAGTACACTTTGAGCCTTTCCTTTACAGTTTCCGGTGTATCATCAGGACGCTGATATAACTCACCCTGACAGCGGCTACATTTTCCCTTGGTTACCTCCGCACAGCCACTCTGATAAGGTGACTGACAACTTCGGCAAACCCAGCGGCCGCTCAAGCGCCGGACAAGCTCATCTCCCGGCACATTTATATATATTACCCTGCCAATCCCTTGTCCCTGCTGTACCAGCGCTTCATCCAGCGCTTCGGCTTGTCGCAGACTTCGGGGAAATCCATCCAGGATAATTCCGGTAACATCTGTTAAACCTGCAAGGTGCTTCAAGACCACACTAATGGTAATCTCATCCGGCACCAGTTCGCCCCGTTCCATATAGGACTTAACGGTATCACCCAACTCATCACCGCACTCTATAGCTTTGCGAAACAAATCACCTGTAGCCATATGCGCCAGCTTGAGTTCTTTGGCAACTACTTCACCTTGCGTGCCTTTGCCCGAACCCGGGGCTCCAAGGAAAATAACATTATACACTATTCTTGACTACTTAATAAAGCCCTCGTAACGCCGCATTACAAGCTGCGCTTCGAGCTGCTTCATAGTATCCAGGGCTACACCAACCACAATCAGCATACCAAAACTGGACAGCTGAATAACCTGTATACCGGTGACTTCACGGGCAAGAAAGGGCATAATAGCCACAAAGCCAAGGAACAGCGCACCAGCCCAAGTAATCCGACCGATAACACCGCTCAGGTATTGGTCGGTCATTTTGCCGGGACGAATGCCAGGCACAAAACCGCCCTGCCTCTGGAGAGTACCGGGTATATCCTGCTGTTCAAAAGTCACCATGGTGTAGAAAAAGGCGAAGATTATAGTCATAAAGAAGTAAAGACTCCAGTATACCAACCCTCCTGGCATGGAGGCACTAGAGCTGAATATAGTGTAAACACTATTCCAAAAATTCGGTTCGGCAGTTGACCCTGCCATGAAATAACTGGCCACCAAACCCGGTAGCATTACCAAAGCAGAGGCAAAAATGAGGGGGATCATACCGGCAGAGTTAACCCGCAAGGGTATGTGGCTCTCGCCGCCACGCCTATACATTTTGCCGCTGCGGATAACAGTCTGGGCATACTGAACAGGGATTCTGCGGTGTGCTTCAGTAAAGATAACTATCAAAACTGTAGTCAAAAGAGCCATAAAGGCATATACAGCCAAACCCGCAAACTGGTCAGAAGCCATCAAACCCCGCCCAATCATATCCGGCAGACCGGCTACGATACCGGCGAAGATAATCAGTGAAATACCATTACCTATGCCATAGCTGGTAATCTGTTCGCCCAGCCAGACCATAAACATGGTACCGGCCACAATTGAGAGAACAATGGCAATTGCCGCTAAAGGCTCAGTTTGAGCCACCGCTCCTTCCCTCTGGAGAAGAAGCAACTGGCTGTAACCGGCCAAAGCAGCCGTCGGTACTGCCAACCAGTGGGTTATGGTGTTAATCTTGTTACGCCCGGCATCACCCTCTTTGGAAAGTGCGGAAAGTTTTGGGATAACCGGCGTAAGCAAAGTCATAATAATGGAAGCGGTGATGTAAGGGTAGACACCCAAAGCCGCCACACTGAAATAGCGCATGGCACCGCCGGAAAACAGATCCAGCATACCCAGCGCTCCATTCTGGTCAAACAATTCCTGAAGCGCAACTGAATCAACGCCAGGAAGCGGCACATGTGCAATGAAACGTGCCGCAATCAATATCCCTAAAGTAATCAGCAACCGACGCCTTAGATCAGGCAAGCTGAAAGCGTCAATCATCGCCTGCAAGAGGCGTGGTCTACTCGATTTCTGCCGCATAGTCTATTTCCTGTACCTTACCGCCAGCAGCTTCAATTTGAGCCTTGGCTGCCTGCGAAAATTTATGGGCGCTTACTTCCAGAGCCCGGTCAATATGTCCGGAGGAAAGTATTTTTACCGGTTTTACAAAGTTCCTTATTAAGCCTGCCGCCAGCAGGGTCTCAGGAGTGACCTCAGTGCCAGCTTCAAACATATTTAGCTGTTCAATATTTACCACAGCGTACTTAATCCGAAAGGGATTAAAGAACCCGCGTTTCCGGGGAAGACGCAAATATATGGGTAACTGGCCACCTTCAAAACCGGGCCGGGTAGCACCACCGGAGCGGGCTTTTTGACCCTTCATGCCGCGTCCCGAATAGTTACCCCGTCCAGCATCGCCGCGGCCTACCCGCTTGCGGTCTTTTCTTGAACCGGGGGCTGGAGAAAGTTCATGCAGTCTCACTAGGTCACCTCTTCCAGAACAACAAGATGCCTCACCTTTAGTATCATGCCACGTATGGCAGAAGAGTCATCCTGTATAACACTCTGATTTAATTTTTTGAAACCAAGAGCCTTGATAGTGGCCGCTTGGTCAAACTTATACCCGATAGTACTTTTTACCCAAGTAATCTTAATCTTAGCCACCAGTAGCCTCCTCTTTCAACGAAGAGCGCCGCTTGGTAACAGTAGCTTTGGGATCCCGCATAGCAGTCAAACCGCCTAAAGTAGCCTTGGCAACGTTAGCCTTGTTGCTGCAACCCATAGACTTGGTCAAAACATCCTTGATACCAGTGGATTCCAATACTGCCCGCACACTGCCGCCGGCTATAATGCCGGTACCGGGAGCAGCCGGTTTCAGTAAAACCTGGGCGGCGCCATACTTGAAAACGATTTCATGAGGAACAGTAGTCCCATTTAAAAGTATACGGGAAAGATTGCGCTTGGCATTGGCACTGGCTTTGGAAATAGCTGAAGGAACTTCCTTAGCCTTGCCTACGCCAATACCTACGTGATTTTTGCCGTCTCCAGTTACTACCAGAGCTGCAAAACCCATGCGCTTACCGCCTTTAACCACCTTGGTTACGCGGTTAATAAATATAAGCTTGTCATTCAGTTCAAGCTCAGAAGGATCGATTCTTTCTACCTTAGCTAACACGTCTTTTCCGTCCTCCTTAGAATTTCAGGCCACCAGAGCGGGCAGCCTCAGCCAAAGCCTTGACCCGGCCATGATATTTGTAACCGCCGCGGTCAAAAACTACTTCCGAGATGCCTGCTTCAAGAGACCGTTTCGCAATCAAGTTGCCTATAACAACTGCCTGTTCGGTTTTAGTCTTACCGTCCAGCTCAGCCTTCAGCTCGGCATCCTTGGTGGAGGCCTGAACAAGGGTTGAACCACAGTTATCATTAATTACCTGAGTATAAATGTTTTCGATACTCCGGAAAACGCATAATCTGGGGCGGGCTTCTGTACCGCTGACCTTCTTGCGTAACCGTTCGTGCCGAACTATTCGCGCTTCTCTGGCATTTACTTTAGCCATTACTTAGCACCCTTTCCTATAGCCTTGCCGGGTTTGATGCGTACATATTCGCCGGCATATCTGATACCCTTGCCCATATAATGATCGGGTTTTCTGATAGACCTGATTTCAGCAGCCATCTGGCCTACATCTTCTTTATTTATACCGGATACCTTGACCTTGGTGGTACCGTCTACACTCAAAGTGATGCCCGCCGGAGGAGCTACTGTAACAGAGTGTGAAAAGCCTACCTTAAAGACAACCTTGTCGCCGTCTTTATCAGCACGCATACCCACGCCCACGATTTCCAGGTTCTTGTCAAAACCGTCTTTGACACCCACAATCATATTATCCAAAAGGGTCCGGCTAAGGCCAAAGAAAGACCTGGTGGCCTTGTCTGTACCCACCGGGGCTACTACCAAATAATCACCCTCCCGGTTAATGGTTACTTCAGGCCTGAAGCTTCTGCTAAGTGTCCCCTTGGGGCCTTTAACAGTTACATCATTCCCGTTTATATCCACCTTTATGCCAGGTGGAACTTTTATCGGCATTTTACCTATTCTAGACATATCAAAACCTCTAGTTTACCAGACTTTGCAAAGCAGCTCGCCACCGAGCCCCTGGCGCCAGGCCTGTGAACCAGTCATAACACCCTTTGAGGTGGAGACAATGGCAACACCCAAACCGCCGTAAACACGGGGGATTTCGCCCCGCTGTACGTAAACCCGAAGACCGGGCTTGCTGATTCTTTCCAGCCCGCTGACGAAGGAAGCACCACCTTCGTCATAGCGAAGAACTATTTTCAGCTGACGTTTGGGCTTGGCGCCAATCACTTCATAACCGGCAATAAAGCCTTCTTGTTTCATGACCTTGGCAAGGTACTGTTTCATCCGGGAAGCCGGCATGATTACTACCTCGTGTCTGGCCATTACGCCATTTCGTATTCTTGTTAACATATCTGCAATCGGATCAGAGATCATCGTAAACCCCCGTTATTAAACCTCAATTATACCCTACCAACTGGACTTTCGGACACCAGGTATCTGTCCCTGTAACGCCAGCTCGCGGAAACAGATGCGGCATAAACCAAACCTGTTAATATAGCCCCTGGGACGACCACACCGGCTACAACGGTTATGGTGCTGCACCTTGAACTTGGATGCGCGCTGGGATTGAACAATTTTAGATGTTTTAGCCATAGTCTCCTCTAATCCTTACTGAGAGGCATGCCCAAGAGTTCCAAGAGCTTCTTGCCTTCTTCAGGTGTGTTGGCGGTAGTTACAATACAAATTTCCAGACCGCGCGGTTTCTCAATCTTGTTAAAATCAATCTCAGGGAAAACCGAATGGTCTTTAAAACCTAAAGTGTAGTTGCCACGCTCATCAAAAGCGGTATTGGGAACGCCCTGAAAATCTCGTACACGGGGCAGAGTAATGAAGAACAATTTGTTAAGGAAATCATACATCCTCTGGCCGCGCAGGGTGACCTTTAAACCGATGGGCATACCGGCCCTCAGCTTAAAGTTGGCAACAGAACGTTTGGCACGGGTGACTACGGGATGCTGCCCAGCAATGGCAACAATGTCTGCTTCCGCAGTTTCCATTGCCTTGGAGTTGGATACAGCCTCGCCTACACCGGTGTTTATAACCACTTTTACCAGCTTGGGCACCTGCATAATATTCCCATAATTGAAGAACTTTTGAAGTTCAGGTACAGCGTTAGTGTAACGTTCCTCTACCTTAAGCATTAGTCAATTACCTCATTGCAGGATTTGCAGTAGCGTACACTTTTACCGTCCGCCAATTCCCGGCTGCCAATACGAGCCGGTTTGTTGCATTTACTGCAAAGCAACATCAAATTTGAAACATGTAAAGGAGCTTCACGTTCAATAATGCCGGCCTGTTTGGCCTGACCTTTGGCACGTGAATGCCGCTTTATCATGTTCACGCCCTCCACTAGTACTCTGTCAGTACGGGGATAGGCGTAACGAACCTTACCGGTTTTACCCTTGTCCTTACCGGCAATTACCAGCACGTTATCGTTTTTCTTCAGTCTCATCTAAGTACCTCTACAATACCTCAGGCGCCAGCGACAAGATCTTGGTGAATTTTTTATCACGAAGCTCGCGGGCCACCGGGCCAAAAATACGGGTGCCTTTGGGCTCCATCTTGTCATTCAGAATAACTGCAGCGTTATCATCAAACTTTATATAAGAGCCATCCGGGCGGGCATAAGGCTTGGTAATGCGTACCACAACAGCCTTTACCACCGTGCCGGATTTAGCCTGGGCATCAGGGCTGGATTTTTTTACCGCAGCTACTATAACATCACCAACTTTAGCTTGTATTTTGTGGCTTCCGCCCAAAACGTTGATGCACATTATTTTCTTAGCGCCGGTATTATCTGCTACGTTTAACCTGGTATACTGTTGAACCATCTCTTCTCTCCAGAACTATGCTTCCTGAGCCGCAACAATGTGGCCCTTGGTGATTATCTTGCTGAGCCGCCAGTATTTCCCCTTAGAGATGGGGCGGCATTCAACTATTTCAATCATATCACCAATTTTAGCTTCGTTTTTTTCATCATGAACCAGATATTTCATAGTCCGGCGATAAGTCTTTTTGTAAAGGGGATGACGTTTGACTACATCAATACCCACCACAATGGTTTTTTCCATCTTATCGCTGATCACATGACCGATTCGGGTTTTGTTTTTTATCTCCATATCAGTCCTACCTTATCTGCAGTTCGCGCTCACGCATTACGGTTAGAATGCGGGCAATGTCATTTTTTACCCGGGGAAGCTCTCGGTGATTTACTAACTGCCTGGTAGAAAGCTTCAGTCTGAGCTCAAAAAGCTCCTTATGGGAATCTTCAAGCTTCTTCTTTATTTCAGTATCAGAAAGGCCGCGAATATCACTTATATTCATATTACTCAGCCTCCTCAACTTCAGTTTCTCCCGCAACTACGGGTATATCACGAGCCACAAAACGGGTCTTTACCGGCATTTTATAAGACGCAAGCCGCATAGCCTCTTTGGCTGCTTCAGGGGTTACCCCGCCGATTTCAAACATTATCCGGCCACGCCTTACTACCGCTACCCATTCTTCCGGAGCACCTTTACCTCCACCCTGACGGGTTTCAGCCGGTTTCTTGGTAATGGGTTTGTCAGGGAAAATCCGTATCCAAACCTGACCGCCGCGGCGGATATAACGGGTGATTGCCCGGCGTGTAGCCTCTATCTGGCGGGCGGTAATCCAGCCGGCCTCAAGAGACTGCAAAGCAAATTCACCGAAAGCAACTGTGTTGCCTTTATGGGCAGCCCCGTCACGACGCCCGCGCTGTACCTTCCTAAACTTAACACGCTTGGGTTGGAGCATATTATTCCTCTTCCTTGGTTATGTTCTCAGCTTTTTTGACTACACGCTTGGGTTTTTCTTCAGCGGGAATCTCAGCTTCGGCCTTCTTAACAACCCTCTTGGGTTTGGCCGCAATATCAGCAACCTTGGTTTCGGTAACAACTGCGGCAGGAGCATCAGCCATAACAGCAGCCATTTCCGTTACTTCGGATTCAGATTTCTCTTTAGCTTCGGGCAGGATATCACCACGGTATACCCATACCTTTATACCTACATCACCAAGGGCAGTGTGAGCCCTGGTGCATCCGTAATCAATGTCAGCTCTCAGGGTGTGCAAAGGAACACGCCCCTCGTGCATTACCTCGCGCCGGGCAATTTCTACGCCGCCCAGACGACCTGAGGCACATATTTTAATACCCTTGGCACCAGCCTGCATGCTGCGGAAAATGGCTTGCTTCATGGCACGCCTGTAAGCAACACGGCGTTCAATCTGCTCTGCCACACTCCGGGCAACCAGAAAGGCGTCAAGCTCAGCCTGAGATATTTCTACAATATTCAACTGAACCTTTTTGCCAATTAAATCTTCCAGGAAATGGCGCATTTCATCAACACGCTGACCGCCGCGTCCGATTACAATACCCGGCCGTGCAGTCCGGACGGAAACGGTCACTTTGTTGGACTGGCGCTCAATATCTACCTGAGAGATAGCGGCATCTACATACTTCTTTGAGATAGCCTTGCGAAGTTTAAGATCTTCAGTAAGGCATTCGGCAAAGTTTTTATCACTGGCGTGCCATTTAGCACTCCAGTCTTTAATAATGCCAAGTCTAAACCCGATTGGATGAACTTTGCGTCCCATTAACCCTCCTAGTCAGCCACGACAACAGTTATATGGCTGGAGCGCTTTAATATTGGCGAAACCCGGCCTCTGGCCTGAGGACGCATCCGCTTGAGCATTCGCGCTTCATCTGCATAAATCTGTGATATTTTTAAATCAGCCGGATTCATTTGGAAATTATTCTCCGCATTAGCTGCGGCTGATTTTATTACTTTGGATACTACCTTGGCCGTAGGCGAGGTCATAAAGCGAAGCAATGTAATAGCCTCACTTACTTTCTTGCCACGGACCAGATCAACGCACAGTCTTACCTTAAGCGCTGAATATCCGGTGTCCTTTACTATTGCTTTTACTTCCATTTTATAACCTACCCTACCCGGTTAACTTCACTATTTTACCTGAGATACCTTTTCCGCTTTAGCATGACCGCGGAAATTTCTGGTGGTGGTAAATTCTCCCAGCTTATGCCCTACCATGTTTTCGGTTATGTATATGGGCACGTGGCGTCTGCCGTCATGTACACCCACATTCAAACCAACCATGAGCGGGGTAATGGTGGACCAGCGAGCCCAAGTCTTGATAATGGACTTCTGGTTGGTAGCACTGGCTACCTCCACTTTTTTCATAAGTTTAGGGCAAAGAGCCGGCCCTTTTTTAACAGAACGTGACATTATTCTTTACCCCCTCCGCTTCACGATAAGTTTGTCAGAGTATTTAGCCTTGCGGGTACGATAACCCAAAGCCGGTTTACCCCAGGGAGTTTTCGGCCCGGTCATACCAATAGGACAGCGACATTCACCACCGCCGTGAGGATGGTTGTTGGGTGACATGGCAGAACCTCTGACAGTCGGTCTCCAACCCAAGTGGCGGTTGCGCCCAGCCTTACCTATTTCAAGGGTACCATGCTCTATATTGCCAATCTGGCCTACGGTAGCAGAGCAATCACTCCGCACCTTGCGCATTTCACCGGAAGGCAAACGCACAAGCGCATAATCATCCTCTTTAGCCATCAGCTGAGCGGCAGCACCGGCACTGCGTACCATTATGCCGCCCTTGCCCTTGATAATCTCAATATTATGAATGAATGTACCGGTGGGTATGGAACTGAGAGGCAGAGCATTGCCGCTCTTGGGCTCAGCATTTTCACCCGCCATAATCACATCGCCAACCTTCAAATCTGAAGGAGCCAAAATATAGCGTTTCTCACCATCAGTGTAGAAGACCAGAGCTATACGGGCAGTCCTGTTAGGATCATACTCGATAGCGGCCACTCTTCCAGGCACATCCAGCTTATTACGTTTGAAATCTATAACGCGAATCTGTGTTTTGCTACCACCACCCCTATGGCGAACGGTTACGCGCCCCTGGTTATTTCGGCCTGAATCATTCTTGACCGAAACCAAGAGAGCTCTCTCCGGCCGGCTCTTAGTAATTTCCTCAAAGGAGGAAACACTGTGATGCCGGCGGCCCGGGGAAGTAGGGCGATATATCTTTATTGCCACTTTATATCAACCACCCTTTCCTTGACTAAACACCCTCAAATAGAGTTATCTTATCACCCTCTTTGAGAGTGATGATGGCTTTACGCAACCCTGCGGTTTGGATTAGATTGCGACCCATCCGCTTTTGCTTGCCCGGTATGTGAAGCATATTTACATCTTCAACCGTTACATTAAAGGCCTGCTCCACTGCCAGCTTTACCATACGCTTGTTAGCCCCCTTGGCTATTTCAAAAGCGTACTTATTCTGCGTAGCATGAACACTGTTCTTTTCAGATATTAACGGTCGGCGCAATACTTCATATAAATTCATTGTTCCTTCTCCTTAGCCTGAGCGCTGACCCCAGAGTTCTTCAACCTGACGTACCGCTTCTTCAGTCATAACCAGTTGCTTATTCTTGAGCATATCAGATATGTTCAACAAATTAGCCGGAGTGGTCTTGACTGCCGGTATATTGCGAGCAGACTTGATAAAATTGGTATCAGGATTATCTACCGCTATAAGAGTGGGCGAGATTACCTGAAGAGCTGTCAGTATTTTTGCCATATCTCTGGTTTTAGGTTCATCAAAGCTAAGTTGGTCAATAACCTTCAGTTCGCCGCTCTCCAGCTTAAAGGACAACACACACCTGATGGCCTGACGGCGCATCTTTTTGGGAAGATCCTTGCTGAAGTCTCTGGGGCGAGGACCAAAGGCCACGCCGCCGTGCCGCCTGACGGGTGAGCGGTTGGTACCCATGCGGGCATTACCGGTACCCTTCTGACGATATATCTTGCGGCTTGAACCCTGAACTTCACCTCTGGTCTTGGTTGACTGAGTACCCTGGCGGGCATTCGCCTGCTGGGCTACAAAAGCCTGATGAACCAGAGCTTCATTGAAGGGTACGCCAAAGACGTCTTCACTGATATTGATATTCTTTACGATTTCTCCGGATGCGTTATAAACAGGAATTTCCACGTTTATTTACCCGTTTTCTTAATTAATATTATAGTATTCTTGCCACCGGGGATAGCGCCCTTGACCATCAGCAGATTTTTCTCTGCGTCGGTTTTAAGCACAACCAGATTGCGGATAGTAACCGCCTCGTTCCCCATGTGACCCGCCATGTGCTTGCCCTTATAAATACGGCCGGGGGTGGTGGTGGAACCGATGGAACCCGGAGCCCTATGACGGTCAGATTGACCATGGGTTTTGGGACCACCGGCAAAATGCCAGCGTTTTACAACGCCTGAGAAACCACGCCCTCTGGAGACGCCACTGGCGTCTATCTTTTCGCCGTCCTTAAAGTCACTGACCGTAATCTGGTCACCGACACTGACCGCCGCAATATCATCAACATCTACTTCGCGCAGCACTTTGAATTCACCAAAGCCTCTGCACTGGCCCTTTACAGCCGAAGTGATATGCTTGGCCTTGCCGTAACCTAGCTGAACAGCCTCATAGCCGTCCTGCTTTTCGGTCTTGACCTGGACCACTACACACGGACCAGCCTCCACCAAGGTGACCGGCTGAGCCTTGCCGTCCTCTTGGAATATCTGGGTCATACCGATTTTTTTACCGATAATACCTTGAATCATATTCGTTCCTAAAGTTTAATATCTATGCTTACGCCAGCTGGGAGGTTCAGATTGGTTAAGGCATCAATAGTCTTAGATGTAGTTTCCACTATGTCAATAAGACGTTTATGAGTCCTTATCTCAAACTGTTCCTGTGAATCCTTATCAATAAAGGATGCGCGTATGACACTGTAACGCTGGATACGTGTAGGCAGAGGAACCGGCCCTGATATAGTAGCCCCTGTCCGTTCCAGAGCTTCTACAATCTGCAATGCAGACTGATCCAGAATCTTGTGGTCAAAGCCTTTGAGTTTTATCCTGATTTTTTGTTTAGTCATACAATATCACCCTAACCAGTATACTTATTTCTTGCCGGAGGCTTCAACGACCTGTGTGGCCAATTCGCCTGGCATTTCACGATAAGATTCAAACTCCATAGAGAAAGTAGCCCGTCCCTTGGTTACTGACCGAAGATCCGTAGTATAACCAAAGCTTTCAGCCAAAGGCACCGTGCCAGTGATAACGGTAGTTTCAGGACTGGGTTCTACTGATATAATCTGCCCCCGGCGTGAATTCAGGTCACCGATAACATCACCCATATATTCCTCAGGAGTGACTGCTTCAAGTTTCATAATGGGCTCAAGCAGTATCGGTTTTGCCTTGGCAACAGCCGCTTTGATAGCCATGGAACCAGCCATCTTGAAAGCATTTTCATTAGAGTCTACATCATGGTAGCTACCATCAGTGGCGATTACTTTTACATCAACCATGGGGTAACCGGCATATACACCAGTCTCCAACGTATCCCTGATACCGGACTCTGCCGCCATCAGGAAGTTGCGGGGTATAGCCCCACCCTTAACGTTATCAACAAATTCGTAACCTGCGCCGCGCTCACGGGGTTCAATCTCAATAGTAACATCACCATATTGACCGCGACCACCGGACTGGCGGACAAATTTACCCTGTGCCTTGGCATGGGCGGTAATGGCCTCACGGTACGCTACGCGGGGTTTACCCACGCCTGCATTAACCTTGAACTCAGACAGCAACCGGCTGACCAGCACATCAAGGTGAAGTTCTCCCATACCATATATAACAGTTTGTCCGGTTTCATCATCAAACTTGACCTTGAAAGTAGGATCTTCTTCAGCCAGTTTCTGCAGACCTTCAGTCATCTTGTCCTGGTCCGAACGGGTCTTAGGCTCTATGGCCAAATTGATAACCGGTTCAGGGAACTTGATGTTTTCAAGCAAAATCGGAGCATTCTGGTCGCACAGGGTGTCACCGGTAAAGGTATTGCGAAGACCCAGACTGGCCACGATTTCACCCGCATCAGCATACTCAATCTCTTCACGGTCATTGGCATGCATACGGATAAGACGGCCTATGCGTTCACGCTCACCGCGGGTGCTGTTATAAGCACCGGAGCCGGCTGAAATGCTACCGGAGTAAATCCGGAAGTATACCAGACGACCTACAAACGGGTCGGATACAATCTTAAAAGCCAGAGCGGAGAAAGGCTCGGTGTCACTGGTATGACGCTCTATCGATTCACCAGTTTTAGGATCAGTCCCTTTCATAGCCGGAATGTCCAAAGGTGAAGGCAGATAGTCACAGACCGCATCCAGCAGTCTTTTTACGCCCTTGTTGCGAAGAGAAGTGCCGCAGAATATGGGAATGGCTTTATTGGCCAAACATACCCGGCGGATAGCGGCTTTCAGCTTTTCTATCGGCAGTTCTTCACCGGCCAGATAGGCTTCCATAACCTCGTCATCTTCTTCAGCCAGACGCTCTATCATCATATTGCGGAATTTCACAGCCCGTTCTTTTTCAGCAGCGGGCAAATCAAATGTTTCAACAGGTTCTTCCGGGCTGTTATCCATACCGTAACACTTGAAATCAAGCAAGTCACAGTTGCCGCGGAAAGTTTCAGCACAACCAATGGGTATCTGAAGAGGCAGATATTTGGCCTTAAGGCGTTCTGCAATCATACCCAGAGTACGTTCGTAATTAGCACCGGTGCGGTCCATCTTGTTAATAAAGCAGATACGGGGTACACCATAGCGGCTGGCCTGACGCCATACAGTTTCAGACTGGGCTTCAACACCGGCCACTCCGTCAAATACCACCACCCCGCCATCAAGTACACGCAGACTGCGCTCAACCTCAGCGGTAAAATCCACATGTCCGGGAGTATCTATAATGTTAAGGTGATGCCCATTCCAGTAAGCAGAAGTAGCGGCAGAAGTAATAGTTATACCTCTGGCTTTTTCCTGCTCCATCCAGTCCATTACGGTGGTACCCTCGTCAATATTGCCGATTTTATGGGTACGTTTGGTAAGGTAAAGGATACGCTCAGTCGTAGTCGTCTTTCCGGCGTCTATGTGGGCAATGATACCTATATTACGAACCCTCTCCAGAGGGTATTTCCTGTCGCTCATATTATCTAAACTCTGGGTAACCCGTCAGGGTTACCCAATTCCCCCTATTTTCTCTCTACCACCTGTAATGGGCGAAAGCACGGTTGGCCTCGGCCATCTTGTGGGTCTCTTCTCTTTTCTTAACAGCAGCACCCTGCTCACGAGAGGCTTCCAGCATTTCAGAAGCCAATCTTTCAGCCATAGACTTGCCGGTCCGCTTGCGGGCGGCCTTAATAATCCAGCGCATGGCCATGGTCTGGGCGCGGTCAGGACGCACCTCAATAGGTACCTGGTAAGTAGCACCGCCTACACGGCGGGGTTTAACCTCAATAAAAGGAGTGGCATTTTTAAGACCCTGCTCAAATACCGCCAAACCCTCTTTATTTTCCTGTTTACCCATTATATCAATTGCATCATAAACAATCCTCTGGGCGGTGGCCTTCTGGCCGTGCATCATAAGCTTGTTTATGAAATTGGAAAGCATCAGGCTGTTATACCTGGAATCCGGGGCAACTGCTCTTTTAAATTTTCGTGCTCTTCTAGGCATATTTTATCTCCGGTTATTTCTTCTTGGCAGGAGCGGCTTTGCCTTTTTTGGCGCCGTATCTGCTGCGACCCTGCTGCCGATTTGCCACACCAGCGGTATCAAGAGTACCGCGAATGATGTGATAACGAACACCCGGTAGGTCAGGCACACGGCCGCCACGTATCAGAACCACAGAGTGTTCCTGAAGATTATGGCCTTCACCGGGGATATAAGCAGTAACTTCCATATGGTTGCTCAGCCTTACTCTGGCAATCTTGCGCAAAGCCGAATTCGGCTTTTTAGGAGTAGTGGTTTTTACCTGGGTGCAGACGCCCCTTTTCTGGGGAGAGCCATCACCGAAGGCTACCTTGTTGCGCAGAGAATTGAAACTGTAATGCAGCGCAGGTGCCTTGTACTTCTTGGCCGCACTTGTGCGCCCTTTTCTTACTAGCTGATTAACCGTTGGCATACTGTACCTTCCTGTTAACAATTGCTGTTTTAATAATTTTCCCGTTTTCAATCAATAAGGATGAGCCAGGCCCATCCTTAAAATCTATAAGGCGACCATAATGGATATGGTCAAACCTGAAAGTTAACCACAAACAGAAAGTTAGTCTAGCACAGCAATATATGGATGTCAACTCCACCCATCACTGACAACCCGCTGGTTTGAAGCTGGAGAACACCCCCGTCTGCCTCAGGGCACTTATCCGCTGCCCGACCGATAACAACCACCAGGAAAAAAGACTACATATAATAGCACTAAATAGTTCTCTTGACAAACCCTTTTCAGCTATGCTATTGTCATTCAACTATGTTAAACGTTAAATCCTTTAGAAACTATTACTACTTTACCAAGATAGGATCGCTTGGGAGATAACGTTTTACTAAAAAACCAATAACCACCAATTAGTAAGTTAGAAATCCTCCCAGGCAACGGGGGGATTTTTGATTTATACGGGTATAAAAAGCAAAGGAGAAAGCAAACCATGATTATCATGAAAAAAGATGCCAGTCAGGAAGAACTAGAAAACGTAATTGCCGAGGTTCGCCGCTGCGGTCTCAAGACCGATGTATCAAAGGGGGCATTCAGAACCATTATCGGCCTTATAGGAGATGAAAAATCTATCCCGTTTGCTTACTTTTCCAGCTTGCCCGGCGTCAAGGAAGCCCGTATGGTGGAAACCCCGTACAAGCTTATCAGCCGCGAATACTCAAACCTGTGGCAGGCTGAAGGAATGACCCGTGAGATAAAAGTAAAAGATATAATTATCGGCGGAGACGAGCCGGTCTTCATTGCCGGGCCTTGCGCAGTGGAAAGCAAAGAAGCCCTGATGAAAATAGCCGAAGGGGCAAAGATGGCCGGTGCCCAGATACTCAGAGGCGGCGTTTACAAACCCCGCTCATCTGTCCATTCTTTCCAGGGGCTGGGTTCTGCCGGCAAGGATGAGGCCACCGAAGCCCTTTCCTGGCTGAAAGAGGCCGGAGAACGCTTTGAGATGGCAGTAATGACCGAGGTGCGGGGCGAATCACAGGCAGATTTGGTAGCCGAATTTGTAGACATACTACAGGTAGGCTCGCGCAATATGTATGATCAGGATCTGTTGGCAACAGTGGCCAGAAAAGGCAAACCCGTTATGTACAAACGCCACTTCGGTGCCAGTATGGAAGAATTCCTTTCCTTTGCCGAATATATAGCCGCAGAAGGAAATAAGGATATAATATTGTGCGAAAGAGGCATAGTGCCGGTGGGCAAGGGTAAAAGCTTCACCCGCTACAATCTGGATTTGGCGGCAGTACCCATAGCCTTAAAGGAAACCTACCTGCCCATCATGGTTGACCCCAGCCATGCCACCGGACGGCGTGATCTGATATACAGCATGAGCTGTGCCGCCATGGCCGCCGGGGCTAACGGACTGATGGTGGAAGTGCATACCAACCCGGCAGAAGCTCTGGTGGATGCATCCCAAATGATAACTCCGCCGGAACTGAAAGAACTCATTGACACCTGCCGTCAGATAAACAAACTGGTGAAAAAACACTAATATATATAAGGAAAGAACCTTGAAAAGTATTGGGCTTAATCTAAGTGGGCGTGAATACAAGATATTGATAGGAAGTGATTTACTGTCTGAAACAGCCACTCTCCTAAGGGAAGCTATCCCTTGTGACAGAGTGGTAGTCATCACCAATATAGATATAAACAGGATTTACGGTAAAAAGCTGAAAAAACACCTTGAATCAAAGGGCATTGAAAGCTTGTTTCTGGAACTTCCTGAGGGCGAAATACACAAGACTCTGGATATGGCCGCCCATATCTATCCCCAGCTAATAAACCACTTTGCCGAAAGGAATACCCCGATACTGGCTTTGGGCGGCGGGGTAATTGGCGACCTGAGCGGGTTTGTAGCCGCCACCTACCAGCGGGGTGTCCCGCTTATCCACCTGCCTACCAGCCTGCTGTCACAGGTAGATTCCAGCATCGGCGGCAAAGTGGCGGTAAACCATGGCGGGGTCAAGAATATTGTAGGCAGTTTTTACCAGCCAAGGTTAGTCATTGCCGATACCGGCTGCTTGAAAACCCTGCCCGAAAAAGAATTTGCCTGCGGCATGGCCGAAATAATAAAGAGTGCCGCCATTGGCAGCAGTGAGTTGTTCAGATTGCTGGAAACAAATACCCAAGCAGTCAAAGACCGCTCTCCGGAAGTTATGGAAGATATTATCAGCCAGACTGCCACCATCAAAGCCGGCATAGTCTGTCGGGACGAAACTGACCGCGGCATCAGAAATATACTGAATTTCGGGCACACTCTGGGGCACGCACTGGAAAGCACCTCGTCTTTCAGCCAAAGCCACGGGGCAGCGGTAGCTATCGGCATGTGTTTTGCCGCCAGACTCTCGGTCAGGCTGGGTTTATGCGAAAATGAAACTGCCTTGCGGCTGGAAAAACTGATAGCCGATTTCGGGCTACCCACCAACCCCAAGGATATAGACCCGGACAAAATTATTGAAGCCATGCATCATGATAAAAAGGTATCAGACGGACGTATCCGCTTTATACTCTTAAAAAGACCGGGGGAGGCTTTGATAGCTGAAAATATACTTAAGCCGGATGTTCTTTCCGTACTGGAGGAAATGAAATGAAAATACCGCCAATCTGCTGTGTAATAACCCGGCTTCCTCAGGCTGAGACCCTGAAGAAGAGTGAAGGTGCAGCCTTTTACGAACTGAGGCTGGATCTGCTGGGTGAAAACTGGCGGGAGACGGCGGTATTACTTAACAAACCCTTTATGGCCACCTGCCGCAGGTCTGCCGAAGGGGGCAGTTTTAAAGGAAATGAAGCTGAGCGGATAAACAGGCTGGAAAAAGCCGCATCCGCCGGTGCCTTCATGCTGGATATTGAATATTCCACCCCCAATCTGGAGGAAGTGCTTGGGCGGCTCAGACCACAGGCAAAGTGCTTGTTATCCCATCACAACTTTACTGATACTCCTTCTGCGGCCAAGCTTAAGACGCTCCTAAAGGATATGCTCACCCACCAGGCGGACATATATAAGGTAATTACCACTGCCACCTCAATAAATGATAATATTAACCTGCTTAATCTGACAAAGGAGATACCGGATAAGAAAATTGTCGCTTTTGCCATGGGGGAACCGGGCATTCTGAGCCGTATACTCTGCCCGCTGGCCGGAAGCCCTTTTACCTACGCCAGCCTGAATGACGGCAATAAGTCTGCATCAGGTCAGATGACCCTGGCTCAAATGATTGAAATCTACCGGTCGGTAAATTATGCAAACCATACCTGATGCATTATTCGGGATTATTGGTTATCCGGTAAGTCACTCCGTCTCACCGGCTATGCAAAATGCTGCCTTCAAACACTGCAAGCTGAATTATTTATATTTGACTATTGCAGCCAAACCTGAAGACCTGCAAAACGTAATTGCCAGCATGCGTCCTCTGAATATACGCGGTCTGAATGTGACCATCCCCCACAAGATAGAGGTCATTAAATACATTGATACCCT
>NZ_JBAZDW010000017.1:0-26028 GCF_041654235.1 Dehalococcoides sp.
ATATATTAACTTGCGCGTATTTTCTGTAAGCGGTACATTTCCAACATCATGGGCGCCAACAAGCCTTAAAAAAGCTCGACACATCTTGAGATTTTCCTCAGGGGTTCCTTGGTGCTTTGGCACACCTAATTGCTCGGGAGTTCTAGTTCTCAAATCCCCAAACATATTTACGCCAAGAAAAGAAATGTGACCAAAAGTAGCAGAGTTAGCTGCTTGCAATGCATGATCTCTTGTTTGAGTGCCTTTCCACTCAGGATATTTGTTTTTAATATAACCTTCTAGTATTGGAGCTGGATCAGGAATCATATCTGGATCTTGCGGTAAGTTAAGAAGAATACGAAAAGAACCATACTGAGGTCGGTCAGGATAAAGTTTCTGCCAATCTTTACCTTGGTCAAGGCGTATTATCTGGCTCCAATCTATCTCTGTAGTCGTGTTTTCATAATCCCTCTCTTTCACCCACCAAGGCGCATTATGGATTGCCGAAGGTGACGAGGAATATGACGAACCTTCTGAGGCGATAAGCTCATCTAAATCATGAAAAACTGGTGCGCCTGCAGCTGATCCTCCTATACCTACCCCAGCAAGACCAAGTGCTTTCATGAAATCTCTTCTAGATACAATGGAATGAAAATTAGACACAATTAGTCTCCTCTTTTTTAATAGTAGACATTAGTAAGCACCTATTCCTTATGTGCTCCCATCATTGGCACTCCTCCTTTCCCTTAATTGAATCTATGCCTAAATATAATTCTTCCTCATAAAAGAATGCCTAAATATTGATTACAATTTATTAATATGGTGTTACAATTTCTATATATTGGGTCTCAACCATACATATTAGAGTTATAATTGAGGATAAATAGCGTTATTTGACATTGATCTCAATATTGCGACTGTTCTTAATACTTATCGCATAAAGGCAATAAATTGGTAAATAAGCAGATAGGTATCAATAGGGATTCCCCAAAGGAATTACTTCACCCGTACTGTATTAATTTCTTTCATTTCGTTAATGATGGTTTAGTAATAATAGACCTTTCAAAAGGTCCATTTGGTCAATTCATTGAAGTAAACGATGTATTCTGCAGCATGCTGGGATATACACATGACGAATTGATCGGTCTCTCACCAATAGATATCACCCCTGAAGATTTGTATCACAATGCAAGACAATTTATTGATCGACAAAAATCGGGGACAGATAGAAAGATAATACGCGAAATAACATTTTTATCGAAAAATGGCAGACGGGTTCCAACTGAATTAAGTTCACATGTGGTTAAACTCAATGGCAGATTGATTGGCTTTGGAATACACCATGATATCACTAAACGAAAAAAATTTGAGCAGGATCTTATATTAAGCTATGAGAAGGAATTACAACTTAGACAAGAACTACAAAATCAAATCCATCAGCGAATTGAATTCGCTAGAGGTTTAGTTCATGAAATTAAAACTTCATTTACTCCTATTTTATGTAACAGTAAAGTACTAACTAAAATTGTCACAGATGAAACTGCTATATTGCTGACTCAAAATATCTTCCGTGCCGCATCTAACCTCAATAATCGTGTAGATGAACATTTTGATTTAATCCGTAGTGAAGTAGGCATCCTTAATCTAGAATATGATTGGATTAATCCAAGCAGTGTATTAAATGAAGTCGTGTCTGAGTTTAAATCACGAACTTTGTTGAATAAGAACCTATTCAGAACATACATTTCACCGGATTTACCACCTCTCTGGGCTGATGCAGATAGAATCCGGCAAATAGTCTTGAATTTACTGGATAACGCATCTAAATTTACTGCAGAAGGCGCGGAAATAATTATGAGGGTATATTGCAGGGAATCTAAGCTTTATATTCATGTTGAGGATAATGGGACTGGTATTCCTCATAGCGAAAAGGAGAAAATATTTCAATCTTACTATCGTTCGAAAGCGAATCCTACCAAAGCGGGAGGATTAGGATTAGGGCTTGCTCTATGCAAATATTTGATTGAGCTTCATGGAGGAACAATAAAAATAGAAGATAATAAACCTAGCGGGAGTATTTTTAAGTTATTTATTCCATATACAAAACATGAAAATCTGTAATAAAAAGATTTAACATAATGAAAATATTAATAATCGAAGATGATAAAGAGATTGCCGAATGTATTCAGTTAGCATTTAGAGTCGGCTGGCCATTCGCTCAAATAATTACTACAAATAGTGGGCAAAAGGGGCTACAGCATGTTGAAGAAGATAGCCCTGATGCGATTCTCCTTGACTTAGGATTACCCGATATTGATGGTATTGATGTCTTAAAACAAATTCGATCTTTCTCAAATATCCCTATAGTCATAATGACTGTGCGCACAGCAGAAAGCAATATCGTTCGAGGTCTTGAAGCCGGGGCTGATGAATATATTTGTAAACCATTCGGGCAGATGGAACTTCTAGCCAGATTGAAAGCAACACTTCGCAGAAATGGCCCTGTCCAAGGTAATTCAACAGTTATGTATGGTCCTTTAAATTTCAGCTATTCATATCGTACTGTTCAATACAATGGACGGGAGATATATTTGACAACTACGGAAGGGCTTATCCTGAAGAAATTAGCAGAGAACGCCGGAAATATCGTGAGTTATGAAACCCTTTCAGAAACAATCTGGGGAGAAAGTTACACAGGCGCTGTCGACAGTTTAAGAGTATATGTTTTACGCTTACGAAGAAAACTCGAAGTAGACCCTAGTCATCCTACTCTAATCATCAGCCATGCTAATCTAGGTTATTCAATTCAAATGACCTGCCCCCGATAGTGATACCACTTTTTAAGTAGTTACCACTTATTTTCCAGTCTAACATGAAACTGGTCTCGTTTTCGGAGGGCAGGTCATAACAAACAATAATTTGGTCTATACTCAGAACTCTGATGAACTAGAGAACTGAGTATAGACCTTAATATTGGGACTGTGGCTCTACGATACAGTTTTACTACCGGTTACATATCAAATAAATATGCAAGCTCAGAATAGATTAACCGTTTTGGCTGTTGTTTCTCCGCCGGATACTCTGTATAGTAACAGCTATTAATACAACACCTATACCACCCATTATCAGAAGACCCAGCCAGGCTGCCTTGTATAAACCCTCGTATGCTTCTCCTAGTGTATGTTGAAAAGCTGCACCTAAAAATACCAGGCCTATTGCAGCCAAAAGCCATTCAAACCATTTAATGGCAATTTTATGCGATAAAGCCCAAGAAACCAGCCAAGTAACAACAGATGCAACAACTATTGCAAAAATGATACCCCACATAAACCTCTCCTTTTACGATTACTATACTAGCTCGTACTAAGTCCAAGAATCATGCCATCGTGTACCAACGGTATTGATGGGACCGCCAACTGCATGATCACCATGCCACCACTCTTCCGGATCTGCAAAATGTCCATAGCCAAACGACTTTGACATATTATAAAAGAAACTATCAAAGACCGGAGTAGTGGCAAGAGTAGACTTAACAAAGGCATGGATAAAAGATGTTGAACCTTCGCCAAAGGGACAACTGCTCATACAATTATCACAACCAAGCCAGTCCTTGCCCATAACAAGACGATGCTTCATGCAGTTTTCAGCTTTCAAGAAGAACTTCTTGGCACCTGAGCAATTTGCTGCGTTATGTGCCTCCCAGGTGGGTTCATTCTCCAAAGAAATCGCTTGATAGGGACAAGCTTCAGCACATTTCCGACAGGTATGGCAGAAACGGAACATGCCAGCATCTATGGGCTTAGTCGGAACTATGGGTATATCAGATACAAAGATGATTGTACTGCGAATCATAGTACCCCACTCTGGAATCAACATTGGATTCATGCGGTTCATTTCTCCGAGACCTGACCAGACCCCCCAAGAGGTTACTGGAGCCAAGCCCCCGGTTCCACCCCCCAGACACGAATAACCCAGAGTTTTCATAAACTTCTGGAACCGGCGCTGAACTATGGATAGAAAACCATAGGATTGACCGGTAGCTGCAAAACCCGTAATACGCCCATCACCAGGAACCGCAGAAGGCCCTAATCTGGTCAGATAGGGATCTTGAGGTACAGCCATTACAATGACACTCTTGAAAGAGTTCGGTATTACTTTTTTTGAATCAGTAGAATACGGCTTATCTACATCTTCGAATACCAGTTCACGTATCGGGCTGGCAGAAGTACCGAAGGAATACTGAGCCGGGACAAGACTAAATCCTCCTCCGGATGACACAAGCATATTGCCCGGTCTTGATTTACCAAGTCTTGCATCAGAAGGATCGTCAATTACCGGGCCTTCAAAGTCACGCCCTCTGATAAAGAAGTATTTCTTAAAATCTTCATTCTGTATCTGTGCAAAACCTGTAATACAAGCACCGAATAATTTAGCTGCAGCAGTGATAACACGGCTATTTTCTTCAGGTGTACCTTGCCACTTGGATATACCCCATTCTTCAGGGGTCTTAGCAAAGGGGTCTCCTAGAAAGTACTCAGGAAAGTCACCATGTGAGGAACTCCAGCCGAACACACCACCCTCGCATAAAGCAAGACCTTTTATATCCTGACCTGGGTCACCGGCTGCCATGTGTTTCTTAAAGTTATCCTGACCCTGCTTGGTAAGGTCAGCAATCTCGGCTGGATCAACGTATTTTGGCTGGTTATAATAGATGAGGCGACTTATCTGATCGTAACGTTCAGTTAATTTAAAGTCTATCTCAACTGTCGGTTTGTCTACTTCCTTTACCCACCACGGCTGTTTTGTCCGGGCGGTATCCGAGCTCATTACCTCATCCAAGTCATGAAACAGTGGGGAAGTAGCACCAATAGCGCTCAAGCTAGCACCGGTTAAACCGAGACCCTTCATGAATTCTCTTCTATTTACTACCGAATGAAATTTGGACATTCTTTTTCCTCTTCACTATTTTCTCAGTCTTTCCCGAATGTCATCCGGTCTTTCCCGAATGCCATTAAACATACTTCCTCCTTCATGGTTCTCTTGATTGCGTTTCAACATCCAGAAGAACAATACCAGGCGAATATCCCAAATCCTGCCCACTTGGTCTAGCTAAAGTCCTAAGAACAACACCATTCAGGATTGCCCTTAGGCAAACAGCCATCTGAGTTTCTTAAAACATCCACCTGAAATCGGTTATGACGAGAAAATCCATTCATACTCCCTTCATATTGTTCCCACTTTTAAAATACACACAGCCATGCAGACACACCAAGGCATAATTGGGCAATCTAAAAGCTAGGTTACATAAGAAGGATAACAAACTGTAGTTAAAAAAAAGTGGGGGCAAGTGAAAACGAGGTAAAATAATAGTAAATATCTAGTGAAATTTTGAGGGTAAAAAGATATAAAAATGTTACTTGCAGGTACTGATATAATAACCAATACCAAACTTATTAAATATGAACTGAGGTATATTGGGGTCAGATTCAATTCTAACACGCAAGTTACGGATATGAACTTTTATATTGTCGCTGCCATATGGGCAATTGTCTCCCCAGACCTGTTCACATAATAACTTATAAGGGAGCGTTTTCCCTTCGGCTTTAATCAATTCGCGAAGAATCACTGCTTCAGTCCTGGTTAATTTGATTGTGTGGCCTAGGTATTGAAGTACTAAGTCTCTAGTATTCAAATAAAGGCCTCCACAAGTAAATACAAAGCCTTCCCTGTTAACCGTTTTCCATCTTAGCAATGACCTAATCCTAGCTAAAAATTCCATTTGCCCAAAAGGCTTTACAATATACTCCTGGGCACCCAAATCCAAGCCTTTCACTATATCTATCTCATCACTCCTAACGGTAATGATAATTATAGGAACCTGCGAAAATAACCTGATCGCTTTTAGCACTTCAAAGCCAGATACATCCGATAATCCCAAATCCAAAGTTATTAAATCTGCTGTTCCCTTTGCCGCCAGATCTATACCTTCTTGTCCAGATGCTGTAGATTGAATTTCTATATCCGGCCAGCACATTCTAAGCGCAATAGACATATACTCTACAACATCTTCCTGATCTTCAATTAGTATAATATTCACTTAAACCTCATTTGGAAGGTGCCAATACCGGAATACTGAACATAACTTCGAAGCCCTCGCCTAATCGACTGGACACCTGAATTTTACCTCCATGCAGTTCCACCAGCATTCTGCAAAGTGTCAGCCCCAGTTGTAATCCGCTTTGTATATCTTTATCTGTGAAGGCATACGTCTTGTCTTTGTTGAACAAACTCCGCTGTTTTTCTTCACTCATACCTTTTCCTGTATCAGTAACCTTAAATACCAACTGGTCTGACACAGTTTCAACTGAAATGGTAATGCTACCTTTAGATGGAGTAAATTTAAAAGCATTATCTGTTAAATTAAGTAAGATCTGGGTTAATCTCTCTTCGTCTGCCCATATTCGAGGAAGATTCCCTCGTATAGCTGCCTGCATTTTTATATTTTTAGATTTCGCCAGTGGCTGTACATACTCGCAAACTTCCTGGATAAGTTGTACTGGATCAACTGATACACGGTTTAACTTCAGAAGGCCAATTTCACCTTTGCTGAAATCCAGTAATTCCTGAATCCTTTTATTTAAAGATTCAGAGCTTTTTCGTATACATCTGGCTAAGGAAATCAAAGGTTCGGTATCAACCCTGTCTGTTAATGCCCCGCTGGCTCCCATCAGGGGCGTCAACGGGGTCTTCAATTCGTGAACAAGTGCCCTGGTAAACTCAATCCTCTTGCTCATAGATTCTTCAAGTTCATTCCGCAATAATTTCTCTTGTTCAAGTGATTGTAACAGGGCCTGTTCACTCATTTTTCGCATTGTGATATCACGCACAACTGAAAAACCCATTCGCATTCCTTGGAGAGTAAATAAATGAGAACTGATTTCCACTGGAATACGTTTGCCCAATTTAGTCATATGGGTAGATTCAAACACAACGTGCCTGTCTTTAATTAAATGCACACCCATAGAAGGCAACATACTGGTCCAATCTTCCGGAGGGTGTATATCAGCCGTACTTCTGCCAATAAGCTCTTCGCGCGTATAACCCAGTGCCCGACAAGCACGGTCATTTACTTCATGTATAATCCTGCCATTCACAGTTGAATTGTAAACCCGGGTTACAATTATGGCATCATTGCTGCTATTAAAAAACAACTTATATCGCTTGGAAAGGTTTTTATATTTTTCTATAACAGTATTATTCTTGATAATCTCTTTCTCTAAGGCATTTTTTGTTTCGTTTAACTGATGGGTCCTTTCGGTGATAATCTGTTCCAGTTGGCTGGCCCGATTATCTATAACCTGAACATTATTTGTGGCAGGGATACTATCCCTGCCACAAATAAAACCCAGACCACGCGCATTTGAGGAAATATAAGTTGCGGTTGAATCTATATCAATCAGCCCCCTGCCTTGTGTATGAAATTTTGCTGACAACTGAATAGACTTATTTTGTCTTATATCTAACCACAACAAACGCCAGTTATCTACAGAAATTTCCGGGCAGATATCCCGAATAGACATACCTTTAAGCTGCTTTTGTTTATACCCTAACCGGAGTAGGGTAGCTTTATTTGCATAAATGATACGCCCATCCTGCAAAAAACCAATAACCAAATTCGGCATACATTCGGTAGCAGCTTCAAATAAATCCGCCCTCAAATGCAGAGATAACGTTCCCAATTTAGCTTGCATATTTTTATGTTACCACAATTCATTATTACTTAGAATAGTATTAGTTGTTTTATCCATTGCTCAAGATCCCTATAAATTAGACATTCTGATATTATTTAATCCCAGTTGGGTAAGGCAATTTCTGGCAGATTTTTAGGATTAGGACTATATAAAGGTTACTCCCTGGATAATACCACCCTTATCCCAATCTTTATCCTGTTTGCAGTAATACCAAAAACCTTCCGAATTAGCGAATAAAATATTAAAAAGTGGTGAATACCGTCGATTTTGCCAAACCACAAATAGATCTGCATCGGCCAGAGTATTGATGTTAGTTCAGTAATATCTGAGTGATTATCCAAAATAAATTTGGGTAAACCTCATTGAACTTAGGAACAACAAACAACCGTTACACTCCCCGGCTCTATCGGCAGGTCACAGGAAAAACTCGGCTTCAGCACCACTAAACCACCCTGCATACCTGTGCAAACCCCGGAAATTGTAACCAATTGACCAATCATACTTTGCACCTCGGCCTCTATTAACTGATACGCCGGACTGAAATAACAAAGAATATTGGCAGAACCAGATGAGGTCTCCAGCTTTATCCAGTATTCACCCATATCACCTAGAGCAAATTCTGCTAGTCTACCTTCAACTTTGATCCGTTTGTCCATATAATAATCATTAGCAGATTCTATATTTGAATTATAATCCTGATACATTTTTTCGGCGGTCACAGAAATGATTTCCGGATTGATATCTGTTACCAGAGGTATATATTCAACTGTGGGGAGTGTTACTTTGAGCGAGTCTAAAACTGTATTTATACAAAATGCAACACTCCCCACCACACCTGCTACTATCACAAGTGCTACTGATAATGCATGGACAGTCTGTCGTAAATGAGCATTACTATGCCTCATTATCTGCCGCCGAAAATGCGCCGTTATCAGGCGGCAAACCAGGACTTATACTGCAGGTTCTGAAATATTTTGGGTTAAAATCGGGCAGGAACTTTAATATATCATCCTGACCCCATGCGTTCATTCCCCAGAGCTTTTTATCTTTCCCGGTCTTGGAATCCCAGCACTTGATAATTCTGGCCTCTACCGGACGAACAGGGTGAATACGGCATCCCTTTGTTTCGTTATCAAACAGGATACAATATCCACGATCATACGTTCTCCAAGGAGGAATACGGGCACCAGTAATATCCTCCTGCCCTTCTTTGGCCCACCTTAAAAAGAATATACGGCAATCAGCAGTGTCTACTACCATATATTTTTGGATCAGCTCAGTAGTGGTAAGGTTTAAATATTTGGAAGCTGGCTCAATTTCATCCGGTCGGGGAATACACGGGTAACAAAGGCAACAATATCCGCAACGCTGGCAGGTTTTAAAATTGAATTTAGCGGCCATAAAGTGTTTGGACATCTGGCCACGGCAATAACTCTCATATTCAGATGTTAAACGCTGATAAGATGAGACCTCGGTGGATGTTAATGATGTAGCGAATGGTCTCAGGGCATCCATATCCTATGCACCTCCATTCATTTTAAGTAGCCTTGGGTGCTTATGGCACCCAAGGCTCGTAAAACCAATTTATCTGGCTCTGTTATGCCTGCGAACCAACTGGAATACTACTCCTAGCATTATAAGACCCAGGAGACCAAACACTACAGCCCCCAGCCAAGCTGAAGTTGCCTCCCATTCACGAATAGATGAGAAGTAATGTTGAACAGCCGCAAACACTGAAATTAGACCAACAGCGCCTATCAGCAGCTCGTACCACCTGAATTTCAGCTGTTTGGTCATAACAATCCAGCCACCCAGAATGGCCAAACCAACTCCAACAATTAAACCTGTCCAATATAACATTGGTGTAGCTCCTTTCTATGCAGATATATCGTTTAGTAGCTTGTGTCAATGCCGAACGGGAAGTCTTCTTCTTTCCACCAGTCCCGCTGATCTTTACGCCCGTAATCAAAGTTAAGATCCATCTGCTTGAAGAATGAATTGAAGACTGTGGTATGGCTGGCTGACAGTCTTACCAATTCATGGATAAAGGATTTATCATCACGTACAGTATTGAATGGACAAGTACCCTGACATATGGGGCAGTGGGGGCACAAGTCATAATTACAACGCCAGCCGAGAAAACCGGGATTGCCATAAATAGTATCATCTTCCCAGGTGGGATCACCGGTTTTGATTGCTCCGAACGGGCAAGCGGTTGAACAAATTTTGCAGGTCATGCAAAATTCTCTTGACCCAAAGTCTATGGGTCTGGTGGGAACAATGGGGAAATCCGTGAAGTGCATCCACATTGCCCGGTTGGTTAGGCCGTATTTAGGATGGATAATATAAGAGGCTCTACCAAGTTCACCCAAACCGGAAAGGGCGGCAAAACCGCCGGTAGCACCCACGCAGCCTATGCCGGTACCGCCTGCACCTACCATGGTGTAACCCAGGCCTCTGGTAAAGTCCTTGATATAGCAGGACAGATAATGGCCTCTCATGTAGGTTATATAAGTAGGGGCATTTTCTTTTCTGCCAGCCTGATGCCTGGTCATATTGGGCGGCTGCCTCATAGTCCAGGTAAATACCCATTTGCATTTATTGGGGATAACCCTTTTGGTTGCAGTTTCGTAGGCTTCATCAACATCTTCAAAGACATACTTTTTGCCATCCATATCAGCTTCAAAAACCATTTTCTTTATGTCTTCGTCAACTTCTACACAACCTACGTCCTCAGCCCCAAACAGTCTGGCTACAGACCTCAGGGTCATCAGGTTTTCCTCAGGCGTACCCTGCCACTTGGCCACTCCCATTTCTTCAGGTGTTTTTACACCTTCATAAAGGGGCGGGAGAAAGCCATCTATACGGTCTCCGCCGCCAGCATCCGAAACCAGTTTTGCCAAGTTAATTACTTTACCATTGGTCTGTAACCTGCGGGGGAAACGGGTAAAACCAAAGAATTCACTAACCTGAGCCAGAGAGGTATTTCTTACATCACCAAAACCATCCGGACCAGGTTCCCATCCCGGAAATTCGTTTTTGCAGTAATCTATTACAACTTTGTTCCGTGCCTCAAGTTCTTCACGTGTAAGTATTCTTTGCACTTCATATGGTAAATCTTCCGGTTTCATTGTCCCTTCAAGAATAGCTTCCTGATGAGCAGTCATGGGATAAGCCCAGAAATACTTGCGTCTTTCAACTGAAGGCCAATCTATCGGGGTGGTGGCATCTTTGAATTCTCTCTCCTTCACCCACCATGGCCTTTTGTTAATAGTACCTGACGAAGTCAGCAACTCATCCATGTCATGGAAAACCGGGGCCGCCCCGGCAGTTAGCCCTATGCCGGCACCAGTAAGTCCCAAACCCTTCATAAAATCCCGGCGGGAAATTGTGGAATGTTGAGTCCTCATTAATAATCTCCTTTACATTAGGCATTCCAAAAACTTTGCACCTAGTTTATTTTGGCTTCCCATCACCTCCTTTGTTTTTGAACATACCTATACTCCAATCACAGGTATGACTTGACTATTCTAAAAGGTAAAGGTTAATAAATAGTAAAATTAGTAAACAAATTCACGCTTCCCAGAGGGATTGTGACTATATATTTGGAAATGTCGCCTTTTGTTATGTGTTTTGAAGCTAACTATAGGTTGCTCTATAAAATGTGTTGTATAATGTTTACGGGTTTATAAAGATAAATTCCGCAGATTAAGTGATAAGGTATATAGCATTGAGCAATAAAACCAAATTTTCGGGGATTAACAGCCCGAACCATAGAATCAGTCTTGCTAAGCTATCTACAAAACGTAAATCCAATCCGCATATGCTTTTCACCAGCCGACGACTAGCTAATACCAATTTACGCAAACAAATGGAAGAGCAAAAAACCCAAAGACTTAATTTCCAGAAACTTTACAGAAAATACAAAGCTATCTTTGAATTCAGCGGTGACCCTATTGTAATATCCGAAATAAAAAGCGTTGGCCCTCACGGCAGAACCATAATTGAAGTGAATGAAGCGGCTATTAAACACTTCGGTTACTCCAGAAGCGAATTACTTCTGCACGATACCGCTTTTTTGCACCCTGACGAAGAGGTTGATATTGTTTTACCTTGGGTGGGACAGGAATTAACACGAAAGCATCACGTATTTTTCGAAGCCAAACATAAGCGAAAAGATGGAAGCATAGTGGATGTGGAAATACATGCCACTATGATTGCAATTGATGATTCTCCTATCTCCCTGGCAGTGATAAGAGATATTTCTGATAGAAAAAATTTTGAGAAGAAATCACAGGATCTTCATCTGGCAGAACAAAATCTTCGCCAAGAGCTTGAAAATCAAATTCAGCAACGAACTGAATTTTATAAAGCTCTGGTACATGAATTAAAAACACCATTGACTCCCATCGTGCTGAATAGTGAAGTCTTAGAAGATAATCTGGAAGGAGAATCCAAGAAACTGGCTAATAATATTAATATTGCCAGTCTGGAGCTACTGACACGAATAAATGAACTCTACGACATGGCCAAGGGTGAAGTAGGTATATTAAAGATAACCCGTTCTTGGATATATTTAGATGAATTGGTAAATGAATTATTCGGGCTGTTTTCTTCCAGCCTTAATCATAAACAATTAAACCTGAGAATATTCTTTAGCCCGGATTTACCTTTGATATACGCTGATCCCTACAGATTAAAACAGGTACTGATAAACCTCCTGAACAATTCAATAACCTTCAGCCCCCCAAAAGGGCAGATTGTTTTGATTTGCACCGCAAGAGATAGCGAAATAGTAATGGATGTAATAGATGAGGGAATAGGGATTTCAGATGATGACCTGCAGAAGCTATTTAAACCATATGTTCTAACCAAATCCGATGGTTTGGGACTGGGACTGTCTCTGTCTAAAAAAATAGTGGAACTTCACAATGGAGAAATCAAAGCCGAAAGTACACTGGGTTGGGGCAGCAAATTTTCGGTTATCCTGCCGGTCTGCAGTCCAGATTAAGGAAATATATGAATAAAATTCTCATTATAGAAGATGATCTTAAAACGGCTGACGCCTTTTCGTCCATTTTTAGGCTTACCTGGCCTGACGCGGAAATTATGGTAACCTCAAACGGTGAGCAGGGTATTCAAAAGATAGAAGACCGGCAACCTGAAATTGTTATTCTGGATATCGGCCTGCCTGATATAAGCGGTTTTGATGTAATCAGAGAGGTCCGCCGCTTCACAGATGTACCTATAATAGTAATTACAGCCAGAACCGATGAACTGGATGTGGTTAAGGCACTAGAGTTGGGAGCTAACGATTTTATCAGCAAACCACCCAGGAAGATGGAATTAATTGCCCGAATTAAGGCATTAATCCGCAAAAAGACTATCGATGATTTCAGTTTCGGTAATATCAGTTTTGATAAAACACAGAGGACTATCAATATCAAGGACAAGAAGATTAGTCTTAGCGTTTATGAAAGCTTGTTATTCGAAAAACTTATTCTGGCCGCACCCAACACCGCAACATATGCTCAGCTAACGGAGTGTTTGTGGGGAGAAGATAATGAAGAAAATATCAAAAAACTCAAGGTTCATATTCAATACCTGCGGGCAAAGATAGAAAAAGCGGCCAATACTTCATCGATAATAGTAAACCGTTCTGGCTTGGGTTATTTCTTAAGAAATCCATAAATACAGTAGCTATTAAAATTCAGATTTGAAACCATGGACATGTCAATATCAAGTGGTATCTTGTATATAAGTGGGATTATCCGAACACTCATGAAACTGACAGGGATGACTCAGCCGAAATTTTGCACGCCAGTCACTACCACTTCTGCCCATTCCAGTCCCCGCGTTTCAGGCAGAGACCAACCCTCCCCGTCTGACCTCACAGCTAGCTTGGTTATCGTCCTCCGGCGCCGGAGACAATAATAACAACGGTAACTACTTAAAAAGTGGTGTCACGGATGAGGGCAGGCCAGCAGGCCATTTGAACGTAAAAACATGGACGGGGAGTTAGTGGTAGTGGTAGCTGAAAAATCTCTACAGGCTTTAATAAAATAAGCAGGAATAAAAACCCAGTTAAGATACCCAAACTATAGTCGGTTTACCTTTTAAGCTCTAATTATTCTTGGGAATCTGGTGGCGGAGATAGGACTTATCCATAGCCGCCAAATTAAGACCAGACTCCTAAATAGTTTGTCAAAATATATGAAGCCTAGGGAGTTTCAAATTACAGTGTCCCATCTATACTTGGTGATTACGCTATCAGGTACAATCTATTCAAGCTAGCAGTCCTGTTTACAGGATCGGTGGAGATGGTAATATTATTTTTACCGAGGCCGCCATCACCTTTAAAACAGCGTACATCAATAAACACAATTACTTTTCTGACTGACCACTCTTCAGAATAAAGGCCGCTTTTGCAGTTAGAATTTGCCTTTGCCTTACCGCAGCAAGCGGCCTTTTAATTTTGCAAAACTGAAGAGGGCAATCTGTATGTAAACCAGTACAGTTTCCATCCTGTAGCTATAGCTACAGGATGGAAACTGAGAGATAAAGAACCGGAAGAATATTAATACCGCGTATTTATCCTATACTGCTCCTTGAATCAGCACCTTCTCCTGTAAATCAGGCCTCCACCCATGTTTGTATCCCAAACTTCCAACTAAAGGCGTCGGCTTGCCAAAGGTTAGGCTGCCTTCTTCCGGAAAGACACTTAATACCTCTTGCTTTATTTCTTCATCACCCCGAAAGTGGTATACATTGCTCATGTATTTTTTAGCCACTTCAGCAGCATTTTCCATCTCCATAGGGGTAGGCCGCCGCCAGACATTATTGCCCGCTTTAAAATACGGCAGCAGAACATATGGTATGTCTTTGTTTATGCTGCTAAGGAATTTGGCCATGTTTTCTGTTTCGTGATAGTCAATATAGCCAGGTATATAAATGGATTCAACTACCAAGTCTATACCGCTCTTGTATACATCATAGAAATTTTGCAAAATCTGCTGGTTGGGAACATCGGTGTAATCCAGATGCAACTCCGGGCTGACAGCTTTGATACCAAAGGCTACTTTGTCCGTATCCTTCAAATCCGGTAGTTCATAACAATTCGTCAAGAGCACATTGTAAGTCCCATACCGTTTGTGGAGCATTTCGGTTATTGCCGCATACTCAGGATCCAATGAGGCTTCCTGCCCTTCCAGCAGTACCCTTTCAAAATCTAGTTTATCCAGTTCCTGCATAACCTCGTGTAGACTCAGGAATCTTTCCGGGGGAGCGGCCAGACCGGGATCATCATTTACATGCTGTCCAACAAAATCCTTGAGCATAGGGCTGTATATTCTCCTTTTGCAGTAACAGCCCCGGCAACGTATATTGCAGCCCCAAAACATCAGGGATACTTCTTTGGATTCAGGCGTATAGTAAATATGATATATGTTCGTCAAAATATCTTTACCACCTCATATTTCATTTCCTCGTCTCCTTTCCAACTATGGACTTTCCCAAGATGTTTCCGGGCTGTCTTCTCAGCAGCTTCCATTTCCTCATGGGTAGGGTGCCGCCACGGATTAAAACCAGACTTGAAATATGGAAGTATGTGATAGGGAATATCCTTATTTACCTGAGCAATAAATTCTGCAATGTTCTCAGTTTCAGCAATATCTATAAAACCTGGAATAAATACCGAAGCCACTGATGATTTTAGACCGGCCTGATTAAGACTGATAAAATTTGCCAAAACCTGTCTGTTTGATTTACCGGTATACTCTTTATGAATGCTGTCTGTTACAGCTTTGAGACCGATGGCTATTTCATCAGTATCCTTTAGTGAAGGCAGGCTATAAATATTGCTGCACAGGGTATTGTAACTACTATATCTTTTGTGAAGGGCTTGGGTAATTTGAGGATACAGCGGGTCAAGCGAGGCTTCCTGCCCTTCCAGCAAAACTTTCTTTATTTCCAGTTTATCCAGCGTTTTTATGAGATCTCCAAAGCTGATAAATTGTTCAGGGGAATCTGCAATCACGGTTGGTTCTTCAAATGGCAGATGTAAGTGTTCTGACAGCAGAAAATTGTGGGTTTCTTTTTTGCACAAACAACCAAGACAATTAAAATTACACCCCCAGAAGAACAGGGATATCTCCTTGGTTTCCGGTGTATAAGAAATATGATAAATATTCGTCATCACTTTTACCTGCATTCCTCAACTATGAAATCAAGCCCATCGTGCTAGATATAAACCATCTCAAGTTTTCCATTTTGATTCACTACATACAGGCCGCCACAATCAGGATTAAAATTCGGCAAAACGGCTCTTACTTGCTCAAGCGTCCAGTTTGCATTAAAATCTTTTTTCTTCTTTTCCCAGCATTTGGTGTCTTTGGCAGTTCTGGGACGTACATCATGTATCATGCAAGCGTGGATATCCTTATCAAAGAATATGCAGTACCCCCGGTCATAAGTACGGTGGAAAGGTAAATATTTGCCTACCATATCAGCTTGGGTTTCCCTGGCCCATAACATATAAAAACCTTTTTCACTTTCGTTTACTACGGCATACCTGCTGGCAAGCTCCAAAGGGGTCATATTCAAATAACTAGCAACCTTGTTAAATTCGTTAGGGGTAGGTACGCAGGGCTGTCTAAGGCAACAAAACCCGCACTGCTTACAGACCTTCTGACTACCAACTATGTTGCCCTTGTGTTTGTGTTCTTCTTCAGTCAGATACTTTTTCAGCTCTGACTTAAGAATGCCAATATCAATTCCTCTATCCATCCGTAGAGGTTTATTCATTGTGTACATATTCCCTCACTGATTTTATATGAAGATCTAAATCTGATTGCCATATCATTTTGTGTGTTACCCAGTGTCTCCCCTGAGGCTTTTTAACGGCTTCAGGGGAGACTGTTAAACACCCGTTTAAGTGGCTGAGCGTCTGCGCCAAGCCAAAGACCAGGCCAGTGCCAGTAGCACAACTGCGGGCAAACCCAGTACCAGCAGGAACATATTGGCCGCTTCCTGCTCATATTCGGCCACAGAACCGAAATAGTTTTGAATGGTCATAAGCACCAGGAAAAAGCCCACAATGCCCAAAAGCCATTCATACCAGGTGAGTTTGACGCCTTTGATTTTCAGCAACCAGGCCAAACCCATAATTCCAGCGCCAGCAATCAGGGCGATGAAAAACCACATATCTAATTACCTCCCGTTTATTTGCTGTAACCGCCCTTGGCGGCACCAATAGTACTATCAAAGCCATAGGCCGGTAGGGACATATCCCACCATACCTCTGGTGATTCATAAGGTCCGTAACCAAAGGTGTTACTCATACTGGAGAAGAAGCCATTGAACAAACTGGTGGTAGAGACAGTACCGCGGATAATGTTATGCATCATGGCGGCTTTGTCTTCACTGAAGGTGCAGTTGGCATAGCACACCCAGCAGCCGCTGGTACCGCCACCCTTGGAGTAGTAGTTACAACCCGCCATGTCAGGCCAGAAGCCTTTGTGACCGGGATTGCAGAATACTCTGGGTTTGCCGTCTACGTCTGGTACATCCCAAGAAGGTTCATCTGCATGAGAGATGGACTGTGACGGACAGGCATCTGCACACTTCTTGCAGGAGTGGCAGAAGCGGAACAGACCGGCATCAATGGGCTTAGTAGGTACTAAGGGGAAATCGGTCAGCATAGTAAAGGGAATATGGTTAGGACCGGTTTCAGGAGTAAGACAATAGTTGCCCTGACGTGAATTTTCAGCTAGACCGGTTAAGATCATGGCAGCACTGAAGTTGGATTCGGAAGTCTGGTGACCGCCGTCTCCGAAAGCTCTCCAACCACCCAGAGCCCGCACAAAGTTAAAGGTGCGTACCTTTAGGGCTTCATGCCCATTATCAGCGGTACTGCTGTTGGATTTACTTATAGTGGAATCAAGTGTCTTGGTAGCTTCCATACAAGCACCGGTGGCAATGGTTATCAGCCAAAGAGGTTTAGAAGGAATAACATGTTTGCCGGCACTTCTGCCGGTACTTCCTTTTCGCAGTTCGGAATAAGGCTGATCAACATTTTCATAGACATAGCGTAATTCATCAGATTCCGGCGGATCAGGATTCTGGGGGGTCCATGTCCAATTTCGTACAGCATCAGTGGTTGTTTTCACGAAAAGTTTATTCCGCCATTTGTCTTCCACTTCGGCATAACCGATAAACATGGCACCGTAATACCGCAAGGCGGCGTACAGCAACCGGGAATTTTCCTCCGGAGTACCTGACCATTTGGGCATACCCAGTTCCTCAGGGGTCTTGGCCCAGTCAGCCTCATCTACGATACCAGGATAAGCCCAGGCAGGTGATTCCGTACTGCCGCTGTATCCGGCTTTAAGAGCCTGATATTTAGTATCAAAACCAGGGGTTTGTTTGGCTATACGATCTGCATCTATCTTTTTCTGGGTAACTGCGGCCGCATCAATAGTTTCAACAGACCTGTACATGGTAGCAATACGGCGGGAATGAGCCTCATTCTTCCTGTCAAAGCGCTGCATCAAGTCCCAATCAATTTCAGAGGTAGGGTTAAAAAGCTCACGCTCCTTGACCCACCAGGGACGCTTGGCCGGTGTTACCGAAGAGGATGACATAAGCTCGTCCAAATCATGGAAGACGGGAGTAGTGGCTGCTACAGCACCAACACCTGCTCCAGCCATACCAATGGCTTTCATGAAATCACGGCGGCTTACCATTGAGTGAAACTTACTCATTTGGTTCTCCTTTTTAAATATGGTTCCAAGGTCTTTCTAAAGAGCCATTCGGTCTTTCCCGAACGCCAATTGCCAGATGATCACCTCCTCACTTCAGTTATATCTATCAGACCTTTTATTAAGGGATATGGCTGTATATGTGTGTATAATCGTTAACTAATCTCTTTGTTAAATATTTGCTTAATCAGAAACAAACCAAGGCGTAAGCTGTTTTTTGATTTTCCGCATGCCTGAAAGATAAGCAAAGGGGAATACTTGCCTACTATAGGCAAAATCCATATTGACTAAGAGTTTTCAGGTTTTACTCAAACCTACTAATCAACCACCACAACCAAAGGTCCTGTACAAAAACCAAATACCAACTTGACCTCTCTAGCAGTAGAATCTCAAATATCCCTGTATACTATCCAGTGAAATCTTTTTTGTACCTGTGTTCAACCTATTGTTTCTTTAGTATTATGTAGTTGTTTACTATCTTTATTATAATGACTTTATTCTATTACTATATCAGCCAAATAGCGTATTTTAACTAAGCCATTATGCTTAGATTTTTAGACAAATATGTACTATTTTTAACTAATAAGTATTTAGTGACACATGCAATATAAGCTCAAGGGAGGAATATTGGGGTGCATTTAACCGAAGGTACACTGCAATTACGTTAAAAATCCATGGGCGTTTTACTAAGCCTGAAGAAAATAAAAAAGCGGAGGACATAATCCTCCGCTTCAGCATGATTTATAAACTCTGCTTAGGCTTTCTTTACCCTTCTAGCAGCCAACTGCCAGGCTACTCCCAGCAGAACAAGTGATGGTAATCCGGTAACCAACAGGAACATATAAGCCGCTCTAGGTTCATATTCCAGAAAGCTTCCTATAAAATTCTGAACAGTAAGCAGCATCAGTGCAAAGCCTGCTATTCCGATTACCCATTCATACCAGGTAAGAGATAGGTTATTCCGTTTTATTAACCAAAACAAACCCAGTATTACGATACCGACAACGGTCCCCATGATAAACCACATATAATCACTCCTCATTTTGTACTAATATTATATTAGCAAATCAATCGAACTAAACTCCTAAGATTAGTACCTTGAATCAATACCAAACATAGGCTCACCATTTATATCCCACCAAGATTCCGGATCTCTGTTGGAATACTTGTAACCAAAGGCCTGATCCATAGTTCTGAAGAACGAATTGAAGGCCGGTGTTACGGCAGTTGTAGCTTTAATAATGTCATGAATACCTGCTTTGTTTTTCTTTGCAAAGACACAGCTAGCAACACATATGGAACAAAGGCTGGTCAGGTCATACCAGTAACCGTGACAATTCATACCGTCACAATGGTAAACTTTCTTACCGGGGTGATTACCGGAGTATTTCACATCCCAGGAAGGAACATCATCCGGATTAAGAGCACCCGAAGGGCAATGAGAAGCGCAAAGTTTACATGTTTTGCAGAAATTCCAGACACCGGAATCAATCGGTTTATCCGGCACCAATGGCAAATCTGTGATGACACTTCCCAACCTAGCCATAGTGCCATATTCAGGGAAAACACACTGTCCCAGACGCCCCTGCTCACCCATACCGCTTATAACAGCCAATGCAGGGTTAATACTGGTGTTATTTACATAGGTGAAACTGCCAAGACCCTGATAGCCTAACATACGGAAAAATCTTTGAGCTCGTATTTGAAACAGCGTGCTCAATGAATAGGAAAGTGCGGTTGTTGCATCACCCAGCAATGTAGGAGCACGTTTGTTCATCTCCTCTGACATGGGCATAGAAAACACAACTGCATACCTGCATTTCTCAGGTATCACACGTTTTTTATCCGTCTCGTAAGCTTTTTCCACGTTTTCAAAAACAATAGCTTTACCGTCCCAATCTACGCCGTAAACCAGTTTCCTATTATTCTCATTCAGTTCTACTATGGAAATAGTGCCTGTGCCAAGAAAACGGAAGGCCTGACGAATCATAGCGGTAGTCTCTTCGGGACTGCCATTCCAAGCAGGCAAACCGAGATCAGATGGGCTGCCCATGCCATAAGGAGTAACTGTAGTATCCCCGAGAAAGTCATGTGAAAAACCTGCCTGCCAGCCATAAGCAGCCGCATCAAAGAGTGCATAATCACGCAGGGTATAACCAGATTTATCTTCTGCGATCCATTGTTTACGGTCTGCTTTCTGTTTTGCTCCCTGAGCAGCAGCCACATCTTTCCCTACAAAACTGGCATACGCAACTTGAGGTATAGTAGTGGCATCATGGCGTTTCAGCATATCCCAATCAATTTCGATGGTAGGAGTATCAACCTCTTTAATCCACCATGCCCTCTTATTACTGGAACCTGCAGAGGCCATTTCGTCCAAATCCTTGAAGACAGGGCTACCAGCTGACAATGCCCCAACTCCTGCTCCAACAAAGCCCAAAGCTTTCATGAAGTCGCGGCGGTTCAGTGTTGAATGACTTTTTACCATTACACCCTCCATTAGATTTTTAGTACTCTAATGATATAAAACAGGGCGTAACGCAAGGGGTAGAAATACATACCAGTTAAGTATTTAATAGTAACTGTTTAGTAAACAGGGGGATATATGCGGAGATTCAAATTTAAACGGGAATAGAGTACCCGATACCATGATGGTTCAGTATTATTTTAGGATTGGCAGGATCTTCTTCCATCTTTCGCCGAAGACGGCAGATATAATTTTTGATATTATCAGAAGCACCGGGTATATAATCTCCCCAAAGCACCTCCGATAGTTCGGTTACGGTTATAACCTTGCCTACTTTGGAAACAAGCTGATACAAAAGTCTTCCTTCAGTCTGGGTTAAAAACAGCCTTTTATTGTTCACATATACTTCCTGAACAGTTCTTCCAAAATGTATATTGGCAGAGGTTACAGATAAATCTTCTTCCATAAAACGGCGCTTTTTCATAGAGGCCTTCAAACGGGCAATCAATTCCAACTGACGGAATGGTTTTACCAGATAATCATTCGCATCCAGCTCAAAGGCTTTTACTAAAATGTTTTCATCTTCACAAACCGTTATGATAATTATCGGGACTAAAGAAAATGCCCGTATTTGCCTTAACACATCAAACCCGTCTATATCCGGCAATCCCAGATCCAATAAAACCGCATCCGGATTCTGAGATTCAACTAACTCAATTCCCCCTTTCCCGCTGGTACTAGATAAAACACGGATATTTGACCAAACTATCTTCAGGACACTGGAAATAGCATCTATTATCTGGGGATCGTCTTCAATTATCAGTAATTTCATATTAATTAATGACACTCATACTTTCGGTAAGGTAAATGAGAACGAACAGCCGCTATTTTTTACACTGCTAACCCATATCTTCCCTGAATGTTTCTCAATTATCATCTTTGAAAGGGCAAGCCCCAAACCTAATCCGCTTGGATGCAGTTCGTTGCCGCATCTGTAAGGATCAAAAATATTTTCAAGCTTATCCTCAGGTATACCAGGACCTGAATCTGAAATGGTAAACAAAAATTCCTGCCCCGCTAAAGCTGTTTGTATGTTTATTTCAGATCCATTACCAGAGTATTTAATAGCATTTTCAAGCAAATTGGAAACTACCTGTTTAATCCGGCCTCTGTCTCCCGATACTTCCGGTAATCCGGATTCCAATTTAACTGAAAACTTCTGTTCGTGCAACCTGATTTCAGGCATGAAAAACTCGCTAATTTCGCGGATAACAGCATTAAAATCAAATGACTCATGAACAAATTTTAAAATACCCACTTCACCCCGAGCCAAATCCAGTAACTCACTTATACGGGTATTAAGTTCGCTGGCACCGTTATTGATATTATTTACCAGTGATTTGAGTTTATTATCCACTGCAACACTGTGCAATGCATCACTGGCCAAAATTATAGGGGTAAGTGGTGTTCTTAATTCATGGACAAGTGCCCATGTAAAATAAATCCGCTTCTGGGCTTCTTTTTCGAGCGCTACCCTAAGTTGAAGCTCTTTTTCATAAGATTTTTGAAGATGGTCCTCGGCTTCCTTCCAAACAGTTATATTCTCCAGCTTACCTGTGAAGTAAGGAACAAATGTTCCGTCATCATCGTATTTGGGCTGGAAACTTTCCCTCAGCCACAATTTTGTCTGATTTTTATGTCTGACCTGATATTCAATAGAAGCCGGCTGCTGAATACCACGCATCAAGCACTTGGAAAAATATGTAAACCTTTCTTCGGATACCCGCAGATAGGTTTCCTTATCTGCATACATAGTGCCTTCGTGGTCTGACATATACAAATATTCAAACTCAGCAGGTGTATATCCTAATAAATGGGTTATCTGAGGACTGATAAAGAGCAGTTCATTACTGACAACATCCAATTTAAAATATGCTTCGCTTACGGCAGATTCCTTAAGCTCGTTTCTGGCAAGTATTCGCTTGTCGCCGATGGTTATATCTCTAGATATCAACTCTTTGACACTATCTAATCCATGGAGCAATGTATCATTGAAACTTGAAATATCCCCTTCTTTAATCTCAAAGGGCACATCAAACGCTTTTGCAAACGAAGCCACTTCCTCTTCTCTGGGGCTATCAGGTTCAAATTTGTATGCGATTATCTTTTTCGTGTGGCAGTTATGAATCAAGTTGCCTTCGGCTCTGTTGGCTCCATAAGATGCAAATACTTCTTTTCTAAGAGATGTACAGAGTGTATTCTTGACTAGCCATTCGCCCTTTGCCAGATAATCCTGAGCAATCTCTGCACCCAACATCATTTCCCAGCAATTATCACCCTTAAGTTTAATGATACGATCTTCATATCCTGCTAATATCTGCTGTAATTTGGGGTGACAGTTCCCATAAATAAGCAACGCCCCGTCATTATTAAGGCAAGCCTCATTAAAAATATGTTTTAGAAGATCCGGGGAGATGGAAAACAGGCAGCAGGGTGCCAGAGGATATATTTTATGTTCGCTGGTTACAGGACAAGCCTTGACCTGGTCAAGAATCGAAGCACAGGTGATTATTCCGATTTTTTGCTTTTGCATAAATATCTGCCATCAATCAATTTCGCCAAATCAGTTAAATCCGCGGGAAAAACAAACCTGGGTAGAAGATCCTTTAAAGATTCGTCCAAATTAAAAACTACTCCGCCTGCGAATATATCGTCGGTTATTTTCAATAATTCATCTGAATAGGATTGAATGCTGTAAATAAACTGAAATGCAGAAAAACTAAAAACTATGCTATCCGGCTTTTTACAATTCCATTTATTAATGAGCAATTCCAAATCGGTATTGGCGGTTATACCGTGAAGTTCAGTTTTAAATCCTTTTGTCTCCAGATATGTCTGAACCAGTAAAGCTCCTACAGTTTGAAGTGCTGAAAAATAGCACACCGAAACCGGTTCGGCATTCAAATACGCCTTATCAAGAGTTCCCAACCTTTGGTTAACATGCTCTATAATATATAAAATATGTGACGGGCGAATTTCCCGGTGATTCCATGAGTATATCGTATTATCAAGTAAAGAAACCAGCTCCGGCTGGCTCATTTGAGATATCAAATATCCTTGATCATTTGCTGCAGAATGGCAAAGGCCCTTCAAATTATCAGAATTCACGGTTTCCACCATGGTTGCCTCCAATTCCCTCTTATTTTATCACAATCTCATTACAAATTATGTGGAAATATAAAACAGACGAGGTATAAAATCTATCCCACCATGTCTATACTGAAAGTGTCAGCAAATAGAGCGCAAATAGCTTACAGATTTCACATTCAAAAAGCCATATAGCCCTCAAGAATAACAAACTCCATCCGCAGTTCAGGCCGCAGCCAACCCTCCCCCCGTCTCCACCAAAGCTAAAAACGTGACTTGGCCTTAATAGGCGAGGGCATTCGAACGTAAATATCAGGACGGGGAGTATAGATGTCCGAGAGACCTCTATCTCTATATCTGAGTAAAAACGGGGTAATAATAGCGGGTATACTCGGTATCATAAGCCCAACCCATACGGCAAAGGAGAAAAGCCCGTAAGGTCTCCGAAGAAATACTGTATGACCAGAAGCAGAGGTACCAGTCAAGTTAAACACCCCAAGTGTAGCTACAAAACTATATATCCTGCTAAGGATTTGGTTTCGAGTAATCCTTATCTTCAAAACTGATTAGACAATACTATAGACCCGTAACCGTTAAGAACAACCTAAACCAGAAGAATAGCTATAATATCAGTTATTCCAAAATATTCAGATTAGACTGCAAAAAAGTCGACAGATTGACACTTTGATTGATAATTTTAAACTTGCGCCTGATATTCTCACGATGACGGTTTATGGTAGCGGCCGAAACACCCCTCAAACTGGCAATTTCTTTGGTAGTTAGCCCGTTTTTGATCATATTGGAAACAGCAATCTCTACGGGTGACAGGCAGTTACAAACTCCAGTTAGGCTTGTCACAAAGGAGGAACTTATTCCCTCCAAATTCGAAAGAATCAGCTGGGTATAGATCTTCTGTGAAGGAGGAAGTTGAGCCTCCAATGACAGGAGAATAGGTTTTAATATCTTGTCAACGTTCTGGTTGATATCATTATATATGTCTTGCCGAGCAGCTTCACCCCGAGACAAAATAACCTTCAAAGCCGTATTTGCTTCCTGTAACGCCTGTCGCTCCAGTTTAAGCTGGCGGTTAATCTCCTCCAATTCCTCATCTATGGCAATACGTCCAGCTAAATTGCCAATCTGCACGGCAACGTTATTGAGCAAAATCCGTTCCTCTTTAAGGAATGGGCCTTCGTAAATAACAGGGCGCTCCTCGGTGTAGTAAATAGTACACTCACCCATCAGTTCGCCATTTAACAAAACCGGAGAGGATTGGTTCCATTTGCTAATCTGAAAACCGGTGGATAAAAAGGAGTGTCCTCTAAAAACTATTTTAGCTTTGGTGATATCAGGATACTGCCAGGCATTAGGTAGAAAATTGGAAAGCTCAAACAGGAATCGGTTTAAAGAGGAATGGTGGCGCTCTGCCAGCTGAAAAATGCCATACAGGCAGTTCAGTTCTTTAACCCGCTCCCGCAAAGCTATTTCAACTTCATCAGTTTGACCTTCAACAGTTAGCGAAATCGGCTTCAGACAAGAACCAGTATCCTGAGGCTTGCCCGATACAGGGTAAACTGCCGGAGAATTATTATTCTCTTGAAGATTCATTCAATATTACTCATATATTATAGGCATTATATAGGTATTATTCCAGTATTTTCAATAAGGAGAATACCAGATATTCTTAACAAGTCAATTTAAAGATGGAGAGTGACTGGCGCCCGAAACCAATAAAATACGTCTTGAAACAAATTTCGGCTTATCCCCACCTTGCTTGGCCACAAAGGCGGCCTGACTGTTTTCCTCTTCCAAAGGTTCTAAACTCTCCTGACGGTGCAGGCATGATGGGTAAATGTACATGTATAAAAGAGAGGAACAGGGAATTCTTCCTATTCCTTATCCTTCTTCTAATTCCATAACCGTAGAA
>NZ_JBAZDW010000018.1:0-25815 GCF_041654235.1 Dehalococcoides sp.
TTATCGGCCGTATTCTTTACAAATAATACTTAACGGAAGCATTTTACAGGCGTAAATGCATTCTGATATGTTGTATGCCGTCTTCTATAAAGGTCTCCCTGTTAGGAACATACCCTAAACTGGCATAGAAACCTGCCGCACCGGTTTGAGCATGAAATACCACCCCGTCCACATTTTCTGTTTTCAGCAAGCTTTCGGCATAGTTCATAATCTCACGTCCCAAACCAGATTTGCGATAATCTATATCCACTGCCACTCTTTCAATCTTGGCAAGGGCTTTATCAAGCATTCGTATACGGCAACAAGCTAGAGCCCGTTCTTCATTATGGATAACCAAATGACGGACAGTATTATCATGCAAATCATATTCAATCTCAGGGTCAATCTCAGGGTCAATCTCAGGGTCAATCTCAGGGTCAATCCCTTGTTCAGTAACAAATACCCTGTACCTGAGATCAAAAACCCTTTAAAATATTTTTGCTCTTCACCAAACAAATCTGATACATAATCATGGTATTATATTTTAACTATAGTTGGCATTCAAACCCCAAGTAATATATTCCGGTTGCTTTTACTGCTAAAATATAAAAACCATATTCTTTCCGGAGGTCAAATATGTCACCATCAAATAACCCACCATTAAAAATACTGCGAAACCGCTTTTTAACAGGGCTTGCCTTTGTCTTACCTATCGGAGCGGCTTTAGGACTGCTGATTTGGGTATTTAATATTGTAGACGGTATGCTAAAACCAATTATAGAGTTGTTCTTTAACTGGTATTTTCCGGGCGTGGGTCTTTTAGTAACACTGCTCCTGATATACTTGGTAGGACTGGTATTAAGCAACTATTTCGGTAAACAAATATTGAGCTGGATTGACAAACTACTGGCCAAAGTACCCATTTTCAACCAGATATATAACAGCGCCAAACAGGTTATACAGACACTAGGTGTGGGCAATAAAGTCTCTTTTAAAGAGGCCGTGATGGTAGAATTTCCCCGCGTGGGCATGCACAGTCTGGCATTTATCACAAATGAAACCACCAATTCCAGCGGTGAAAAACTGTATCTGGTGTATGTGCCGGGCTCTCCCAACCCAACCAGCGGTTTTTTAGAGCTGCTCAGGGAAAATCAGATTGAGCGGGTAAATATTTCGGTTGAAGATGCCATGAAAACTCTTATCTCCTGCGGCTTAGTATTTCCGGAAACTGTCCAAAGTATTGAGATTGGACATGGGGATTCACACCCCAATAAACTCTAATACATCAATATTCTAGACATAAAGAAGGGCGGGGACTTAAAGTCCCCGCCCTTTGTTTTTACTTTTAGCCTAACCGAGGTTTATTTAATTTCTACAGTAGCGCCAGCGGCCTCAAGAGCCTTCTTGGCGGCATCAGCTTCTTCTTTGCTGACATTCTCTTTAACAGCCTTGGGAGCAGCTTCAACCATATCCTTGGCTTCTTTAAGACCCAAGCTGGTGAGCTCACGAACAGCCTTGATTACGTTAATCTTGTTGGCACCGACATCCTTCAGGATTACATTGAATTCAGTCTTTTCCTCTACAGCCGCAGCGGCTGAAGCACCACCGGCAGCGGGAGCGGCTACGGCTACAGCAGCACTTACACCAAATTCCTTTTCGAGGGCCTTTACCAGTTCGGACAGCTCAATAACGGTCATGCCCTTAATGGCACTCATCATTTCATCAATAGTCATGAAAATACTCCTTATTATATTTTTATTATTTATTTAGCCTTCAAGCTGTTTAATACGGGCTTGAAGTACAATGGCCAAACCACGGGCAGGACCATTGAGTACCATCGCCAAACCGGTAATGGGACTCTGCATACCAGCCAAAATCTTGCTGATAAGCACTTCGCGAGACGGTAACTTGGCAAGCTCGGCTACTTCTTCAACAGAAATAAGCTTGTTGCTGAGATAACCACCGGTTACTTTCAAATTTGACTTGGAGCTGGAAATATAGTCCATCAGGACTCTGGCCGGGGCAACCACGTCATTTGAAGAGTAAGCCATAGCCACCGGACCTTCAAATGCACCCTTGATATTTGAATGGTCAGTGTTGTCAGCAGCACGCCGAGCCAGGGTATTTTTAAGTACCCGGTAACCAACACCAGCTTCACGCAGTTTCACACGTATAGTGGTCAACTCTGATGTATTGATACCGCGGTAATCAGTAAAAACCGCAGACTGGGCAACAGCTAGAGCATCAGTTAACTCATCAACTGCTATCTTCTTTTTTATACGTATCTTTTTTACCAAACCGCACCTCCTTTTCTAAAAAAATAAAGTCCTTATGCCAAAGCACAAGGACTTAGAAAACCCTTAAAAAGTCTTGTATCCTCGGCAGGCAATGCATTAAGCCAAACGGCACCCACGTCTCAGGAAATATTCAATTATAAATACGGCTGCTTTATACGCCGCCCATAGCGGAAACAGCCCTAAGATCAAGCCTTACACCAGGTCCCATTGTAGTTGCCAAATAAGCACTCTTAATATACTGCCCTTTGGCACCAGTGGGCTTGGAACGGATAATAGCATCTACTACCGAAGTCATATTCTCCAGAAGCATCTGCCCTTCGAAACTGGCCTTGCCCAATATAATATGGACAATGCCTGAACGGTCCAGCTTAAATTCCACCCGCCCCTTGCGGGCTTCTTCAATAACTTTTTTGAAATCTTCAGCCGGTACTACGGTGCCGCTCTTGGGGTTAGGCATAAGACCGCGCCGACCAAGAACTTTACCCAGCTTACCAACCTTGCTCATCATGTCAGGGGTGGATATAGCAACGTCAAAATCAAGGAAACCGGCTTCTATCTTCTTTATAAGTTCATCACCGCCGTATACATCAGCACCAGCCACCTGAGCAGCTTTTTCAGCTTCGCCTTGAGCAAACACCAATACCCGTACAGTTTTACCCAAACCATGGGGCAAAACGGCCACGCCGCGCAACTGCTGGGTAGCATTTTTGGGATCAAGGCCCATCTTCAGATGCATTTCAACGGTCTCATCAAACTTGGCGGCACTCATTTTCTTGGCCAAATCAATAGCCTCAGCCGGAGCATAAGCGACACTCTGGTCAAGCAGTTTTATTGCGTCTTGATATTTCTTACCGTGTGTTACCATCTGTTATTCCACCTTAATGCCCATGCTGCGGGCAGTACCTTCAATAATTCTCTCAGCACCCTCAATGTTAACTGCGTTCAGATCTTTCATCTTGACTGAAGCAATTTCCCTGAGTTGACCCTTTGAGATAACAGCAACTACGCTCTTGCTGGGGGTGCCAGAACCCGAAGCAACACCAGCCGCCTTTTTCAGGAGGTCAGCCGCCGGAGGGGTTTTGGTGATAAATGTAAAAGAGCGATCATCATAAATGGTTATCTCTGCAGGTACAATAGTGCCCACCATAGAGGCTGTGCGTTCATTATATTCTTTACAGAAACCCATAATATTGATACCGTGCTGACCCAGCGCCGGACCAATGGGAGGTGCAGGATTAGCTTTACCTGCAGGTATCTGTAATTTTACAATTGCCTTTACTTTTTTTGCCACGTATGTCTCCTAAAGCCTCTAGAGCTTTTCGACCTGCAAAAAGTCAAGTTCAACAGGAGTTTCCCGCCCGAACAGGGAAAGAAGCACCTTGACCTTGCCTTTTTCAGTGTTAATTTCGTCTACCATGCCAATAAAATCAACGAACGGTCCGTCAATAACCCTGACACTCTGTCCTTTGCGGAAACCCACCTTAACCCTTGGTGATTCAGCTTCCATTTGGTCCAGAATACGGCTGACTTCTTCGGGCGGCAAATTGGTGGGTTTGCCCTCAGAGCCTACAAAACCGGTAACGCCGGGAGTATTGCGGACTATAGTCCAGCTTTTATCGTTCATGTTCATCTGCACCAGCACATAGCCGGGCAGTATTTTTTTCCGGATAGTTCGCCGCTGACCGTTTTTGACTTCAACTTCTTCTTCGGTAGGCAGTACAACCCGCTCTATATCATCCTCGGCATCCATGGATTTAATCCGTTCTTCAAGACCTTTACGGACTCTTTCCTCATGCCCGGAGTAGGTATGCACCACATACCAGTTCTTCTGTTTAACAGTCATAAAATCTCACCCTGTCAGTTGCCAACCCGCTACATTTCCAAACGCATTATTTAACAAATACGTTATCAATAAACCAGCTAAAGCCGTAATCTACAACGCCCAGTACAATACCGACTGTTATAGCAACCACCAAAACCATAGTGGTAAGCTTTATCACGTCCGGCCGAGTTGGCCAGACTACTTTTTTAAGTTCGGCAATAAGGTTGGAAAAGAAACCAGGTTTCTTACCAGCCGCCTTGGCAGTTTGCTGTGCGGAAGGACACATATTACCTAGTTCTCCTCCATCAGTTACTTGGTCTCGCGATGTACCTTTGCCTCACGGCATCGCGGACAATACTTGCTCAGCTCAATACGCCGAGGATCATTGCGCTTGTTCTTTTCTGTAGTGTAATTTCTTTCACCACAGTCAGTGCAAGCCATATTTATCACAATTCTCGTGTCAGTTTTTTTGGCCATTTTACGCTAATACCTGAGAGATGGCACCCGCACCAACGGTCTTACCGCCTTCACGGATGGCAAAACGCATACCCTTTTCCATAGCTACAGGATAGATAGTAGATATCTTCATCTTTACATGGTCACCGGGCACAACCATTTCAACGCCTTCGGGGAGATGAATCTCACCGGTAACATCAGTAGTACCAAAGAAGAACTGGGGTTTGTAGCCATTGAAGAAAGGAGTATGGCGACCACCTTCGTCCTTGCTGAGTACATAAACTTCAGCTTCGGCATTAACATGAGGTTTGATGGAGCCGGGTTTGGCAAGTACCATACCACGCTCAATATCTTCACGCTCAACACCACGGAGAAGCAACCCGACAGCATCGCCAGGTTCAGCAGTGTCAAGAATCTTATGGAACATTTCCAAACTGGTAACAACAATCTTGCGGGGCTCATGATGCAGACCGACCAGGTCAACTTCATCGCCGCCTTTGATAACACCGCGTTCAACACGGCCGGTAGCAACAGTACCGCGACCCTTGATGCTGAAGACATCTTCAACCTTCATCAAGAACGGCTTGTCAACGGGGCGGGGAGGAATGGGAATGTAAGTATCAACAGCATCCATCAGTTTCCAGATTCTACCACACCATTCACATTCGCGTTTGCCACAGCCACACTCAAGGGCTTTAATGGCACTAACCCGAACTACCGGGATTTCGTCACCGGGGAATGAATTTTTGGTGAGAAGTTCACGAACCTCAAGCTCAACCAGCTCAAGCAGTTCTTCGTCATCCATCATATCGCATTTGTTAAGGGCTACTACTACAGCAGGTACTTCTACCTGATGAATCAGCAGTACATGTTCGCGGGTCTGAGGCATAGGGCCGTCAGGCGCGGAAACTACCAGAATAGCACCGTCCATCTGGGCGGCACCGGTAATCATGTTCTTGATATAGTCGGCATGTCCAGGACAGTCAATATGGGCATAATGCCTGGTTTCGGTCTGATATTCAATATGAGAAATAGCAATTGTCAGACCTCTAGCTTTTTCCTCAGGAGCATTGTCAATCTGGTCATAGGCGCGGAAATCAGCCCAACCCTTGGTTGAAAGGGTCTTGGTGATAGCCGCAGTCAGGGTAGTTTTGCCATGGTCTACGTGTCCGATAGTGCCTACATTACAATGAGGCTTAGAGCGGTCAAACTTTTGCTTTGCCATTTCTTTTAATTATTCCCCCTTATTATTATGGAGCCCACAATCAGATTCGAACTGATGACCCCGTTCTTACCAAGAACGTGCTCTACCTACTGAGCTATGTGGGCAACGCTTACATTATATTTATTTTAACACCCACTGTCCAGCCCGACGGGGTTATAAAATACTCTGGAGAGGGCAGGGTTCGAACCTGCGTAGCCCTTAGGGCGGCAGATTTACAGTCTGCTCCGATTAACCACTCCGGCACCTCTCCATGATGCTGGTAAAAAAGCCCAAAAAAAATTAGCGGCTCAGCCCGAGAGGGGATTCGAACCCGCTAACCTACCGATTACAAGTCGGTTGCGCTTCCTTTGCGCCACTCGGGCAATATTTTTATCACTTTTCAGGCTGATTGTCAAACAATCAAAGTGAGATTATACGTAAACAAAGCCCCAAAGTCAAGCAGAATCAACTGTTTTCGTATCTATTTTGTAAGCAGGGCATATCTGATGGATATTTGCCTGAGCTGGATGAAAATATCAGGTAATTTACCACCACATATCCACCCGGTGGAAGGATTCGGTCTTAACATATTTTTCAGCATCCGGGTATATTTCTGTGTATTTTCCCAGATCTCCCATTTCACTCATAGCCGAAATAACTTCGTCCATTCTGCCGCCGCCCTGGCTTTTATGGCAGGAAATAGATCTTAGTTTTAATATTGCGGTCTGGCTGATATCTACCTGATAATTCGGCTCTTGCGGGTTCGAAAGCAGAAGCTCATTAACTTTATGAGGTTCAAGCCCTTCGGATATAAGGTCCGGATAAGCCAGATGATCACGCGAATACGGGAAAATAGCATCCATAACAGCTTCTCCGCACTGGCGGTGGTCTCTATGCCACCAGAGATACCGTTGGTACGGGTCTGTAGTAATAACGGTAAATGGTTTGAAAGTGCGTATCTGACGTACCAGCTCCTTACGCAGTTCGGGCGTATTTTCAAGCCCCTGGTCAGGTTTGCCCAAAAAAACCACCCGGCTGACACCCAGCACACCTGCCGCCTGCCGCTGTTCTTCTTCTCGTATTTTTACCAGTTCAGACGGTATCATATTGCGGTCAGAAGTGCCTTTATCCCCATTGGTACATACCACATAAGCCACTTTTTTACCCTCGGCGGTCATTTTGGCAATAGTTCCGCCCGCGCCAAATTCGGCATCATCCGGGTGAGGCATGATAACCAATACATCTGCTTTGAAAGACATCTCTCCTCCGTTCTATGCAACCCCTGCTGTTTCAGGGTCTAAAATACCATAATATACAGACTCTATTTGAGCGGACACAGACTGCCATGTATATTCTTCTGCTATTTTACGTATAGCCTTATGGTTAGCGATTTTTTGGTAAAGCCATTCCTTCAGGCAGACTGCCAGTTGTTCGGGTTGATTACCAGGGATAAGGCAACCGTTTATACCCGGACGAATGATATCAGGAGCAACCCCTACTCTGCCGCTGATAACAGGAGTACCACAAGCCATAGCTTCCAGTATAACCATGCCAAAGCTTTCATAATAAGATGGGATTATACAAACTTTGGCGGCATTATAATATTTTGCCAGGACGTCCTGTTTGACCGACCCGTAAAATTTCACTTTATCTGAAATAGCCAGCTCTTCCGCCACTTTTTCCAGCCTGTTTCTTTCACCTTGGCTATATTCATCACCGCCAACCACCAGAAGCTCCATATCAGCCTCAATCAGTGAAACCGCCTTGAGCAGATTATCCAGCCCCTTAAGTTTCTCCAGCCTCCCCACAAATAACGCTTTGGGGGCGGCGGAAAGCCCCAGTTCTGCCTCAGCCTCAGCCCGGTCAGTGATGGAAAAAAGCCTTGTATTTACCCCGCATGGGATTACCCTTATTTTATCTGGTTCAGCCTGATATAGAGATATCAGGTCATTTTTTTCATTTTGAGTAGCGGCTATTATCAAGTCTGTTTCGTGTACTATATTTTGTTCGGCATCCAGCCGAAGCTGGGGGTCAACCTGTGCCTGCATCAAACGGTTTTTAACCTTTCCCAGCGTGTGAAACATAACCAGATGGGGCACTTCCCAGAGTTTGCTTAACGCCAGCCCTGCTCTGGCAGACAGCCAGTAATGACTGTGGATGAGATCATATTTAATACCTTCAGCCTTACGGAATGCCTCCAGCCCGCAAACAAAGCTTTCCAGATGCTCATACTGAGCCAGCTTTCCCATATCTTCTACCGGCCCGGCCTGAATGTGAATAAGCCGAACATTGGGGGCTAAAAACTCCCATACGTCATCACGGGGGTCATGGGCACGGGTATAAATATCAACCTGGTGACCGCTATTTCCCAAAGAACGCGCCAACTCGCAGATATACACATTCATACCGCCGGTATCCCGTCCTCCGGGTTGCCCCAGAGGACAGCTGTGCAGGCTGACAAGGGCAATATTTAATTTCTTTTTAGCCAACAGTTTGCACCTGATTATTCAAATTTATTTGGCATTTGTAAACCGGCTGGGATTTTCCGCCCAGATGAAATTTGTACTTCTCTTCCCCCCGCAGAAAATCAAAGGCATCATATCCTTTTTCTATAGCATCTTTGACAGCCAGCATTTTTGATAGCACGCCCACGCTCAGGTGGGAATATTCAGGACGATACCCGCTATTATACAAATACCTTATATTATTATAGTCAAAGCAAAACAGACTGGCCAGAGTGGTATCTGCTGTCTTCAGAAATACCAAACGCAGATATCCCTGACCGGCAAGCCAGTGTGCCAGTTGCCTGAAATAACAACGCATTTCAGGGCTGAGGAAAAGTGCCTTTTCGGGGTGGCTTTGTTCCATCTGCTCAAGCAAGATTTCTACACTTTCAGGGTTGGTATTTATTTCCAGCCTTGGCGTCAAGGCTTCATCAAGACGGCGCAGCTTACGTTTCAGTTCGTGGCGCTGGTGCGGCTCCAGCATAGACATATACTTGTCAAAGTCAGCTGGCAGATCCAGCAGAGGCGAGACATCTGCCTGTTCGCAGATTATCTGAAAACCTTTTTCTTTGGCCATAGGCAACAGGTAGTTATAAGCTTCGGAACGGGAAGTCAAACTTTCCAGTTCCAATATCTCAACCTGCTTCTGCTTCAGCAGTTTCATCAGCAGTTCAAAATATCCCAGCTGGTGACCGGGCTTAACCATGAAATCCAGATAATCAAAAACGCTTCCGTCAGCTATAAAACGGGCAACTCCGTTATTTATACGCAAGGCTATCAACCCTATGGTTTCAGTTTCACTAGTAACCAACCCGCAGATTTGCCGGTCTGACGGTGAAAAACACTTCTGCCAGACAGACTGCCAGCCCGGGTGGATAAACGGGTTGGCAACATTCAACCCGTTTTGGCTGGCATCAAAATTACGGCTTAATTCCTCAAGTCCCAGTTCTTTAAAAATATATACCACTTTAAAAGCATATCACCTGCCCGCTTTTAAGACAATTTTCGGCGGCGTTAATGCCAAAGACATATTTGACATTACGGTATTGCAGCTTTATTATATTCTTATATGCTAATATACGCATATGGGGGTTTTATGGAAAACTACGTTAATATATTTAAATCATTGGCAGACGAATACCGCCTGAGGATACTCAGTTTGTTGTTCAAACAGGAGTGTTGCGTTTGTGAAATCCAGCAGGCTCTGGGCATAAGCCAAACTTCTGCCTCCCGTCACCTTCAAAACCTGCATCAGGCCGGGCTGATAAAGCTCCGTCGTGACGGGTTGTGGGCACTTTATTCGGTGGATTATGGCGAATTTCCGTCTGACATTAGAAAACTAATGCAGTATACAAAGGAAATGCTGGCACAAAACCCGCAAGCCTTGCAGGATTTTAGCCGGCTGAAGGCCAGTTGCCGGAGAGGTAACGTCTGATGGATTTTATTTTTAACCTGCTGGCGGGCGGTTTTTCTGCCCTGTTGGAATACCTTTCGGCCCATGTTATAGCTTGTCTGGTGCCGGCGTTTTTTATTGCCGGGGCTATTTCGGTTTTTCTTAATCCGGCTATAGTTACCAAATATTTCGGCAGTAAAGTAAACCCCTTTGTCTCATACAGTATCGCCTCTGTTTCAGGGTTTATACTGGCTGTGTGTTCGTGTACGGTTTTACCCCTGTTTGCCGGCATCTACAAACGGGGCGGGGGTATCGGTCCGGCAGTCACATTCCTGTATTCAGGCCCGGCTATAAGTATTTTAGCGGTTTCTTTGTCAGCCGGAGTACTGGGCTACGATATCGGCATTGCCAGAGCCATTTTTGCCATCATTTTTGCCATATTGATAGGATTTATTATGGCTTACCTGTTCCGCAAAGATAAATCAGATACCCCACAGCCACTGGCCAATTTGCCTGCTGATACTGCCAGTGAACGTCCCATGTACCAAACTCTTATCTATTTTGGCAGCCTTGTTGCCATACTGATATTCGCATCTGCCAAGAATATACCCGTATTCCTGCTGGCTCTTTTGGTATTGTTATTCAGCCTGTGGCGGTTCTTCAAAATGGCTCAAATAAAAGAATGGCTTTCGGAAACATGGCGGTTTGTAAAGCTTATTTTCCCATGGCTGATAGGCGGCATTTTTATAGCCGGAGTTTTGAAAACCCTGATTCCGGCTGAATTTATAACCACCTATGTAGGTAGCAATAATCCGGTTTCAAACCTGATAGCTTCACTTTCGGGTGCCTTGCTATATTTTGCAACTCTTACCGAAGTACCCATAGTCAAGGCATTTATGGACCTTGGTATGGCCAAAGGCCCGGCTCTGGCACTGCTGCTGGCAGGACCGGCAGTTTCCCTGCCCAGTTTCTTGGTTATCCGAAAAATATTGGGCAATACAAAAGCCCTTACTTATATTGGGCTGGTGATACTCAGCTCAAGCATGGCCGGGTTTATATTCGGCATATTTTAAATCAAAGGAGAACAGAAATGATAATCAAAGTGTTAGGTACAGGCTGTGCCAAGTGCAATAAACTGGAAGAAATGACCAAAGAAGCAGTCATAGAACTGGGTTTAGCTGCTCAGATTGTAAAGATAAAAGAGATAGATAAGATATCTGCTTATCCTATATTGATGACTCCAGCTCTGGTAATAGATGAAGAAGTGGTAATATCCGGCAAGATACCCACCAAAGACGAAATGCTGAAGCTTATCTTGTCCAAATCCAAATAGACCCTAATAATAAGGCCGGCACATTCGAGGGTTAAAACCCCTTCAGGTGTGCCGGCCACTCCCTTATAATGACTTACTTAACAACGCTTGCTACCAGAGATATCTCGTATTTACGCCGCACAATTCCGCTTCCGTTCGGGCTGGCCGGAATTTCATTTACCTTGCCTACCATGCTCAATTTTTTAAGTACATCCAGCAGGCTGTTGGGTTTATTTTCATATACAATAATTACCGGATGATTGGGGCGGGGTATCAGCTCCACCACTTCTACCTCGCTGGCATTTTCCAGTTGATCCATGATTTTGGTAATCTTGACAGCATCTACCGGAGGCAATATTTCCAACTCTATTTCTTTATCCCGTATAACCAGTTCCTGGGTAGTAGATTCCATAATATCCGAATTGGCTACCGCTTTCGCCATAAAATCATCTTTAGCTCTGACTGGGGTTTCTTTAACCGCGGCGGGTATTACGGGCTCAATCGCAGGTTTTTCGCCTTCAGTATTAAAGTCAAAATCTTTATCCAAACTATTTACCTGTTGTTTCAGGGTATTTAGCTGGCGGTAAATCTGTTCGTAAACTTTTTTGGCCTTTTCCTCAGCCTTTGCCAGTAAACTGTCAGACTCTTCTTTTGCTTTAGTAATAGCTTCTTCCTTAAGGGTAGCCGCCAGTTTATCAGCCTCTATAATAGTTGTATCCGCCAGCCTCTTTAAAGACTCCAGATGTTCAGCCTGTTCCTTGAGTTTGCTAAGCTCCGCAGTAAGACTGCCATTTTCTTCAATCAGCTTTCCCACAAAAGACTTTACCTGTTCTGGGTCCAGTCCTTTTGGGATTATATTAAATTCATTATCATTTATGTTAAATATATTGGGGTTATTTCCTGCCATCTTCGTATCCTCCAATCAGTCTGCCCTAACAGGATAGTTGTTTATCTGCGTATAGTTAAATAGCCAATTAGTAACTTTTAGATAGTTACCTAAGTACCATAAATATTCAGTTCATAATCCTGAACAACTTAAGTAAACACGAATCCCAAGGTGTGCTTAAACATAAATATATATTTCAGCACACTTAATTATACTACTTTAACTACTGTATCTATACTTTAAATATATCAAACCATAGTACGGGCTTCGTAAGTCCTTTAATCATCTCAGGGAACGAGTGAAATCTGCATTAGAAATCAAAGCGGCAGTATTGAGACGTGTTGCTAATAGCGGCTTAGAGACTGGCCGTTAAGGCTGACTGTTTTGCGCACCACTCTCCCCCAGATATAAAAGCCCACAGCCGACATTACTGCCAGAGCCGCCAGTGTGCCCCAAACCGACAAAGAACTATCAGGGTGAGCATCCAGCAAAGCACCGCCTACCATAGGGCCAAGCGAAAAGCCCAGCATCTCGGAAAAACCATAAAATCCCATATACCGTCCCCGTTGCTGGGGAGGGGAAAGATCCCCCACTACTGCCAAAGTGGTAGGTGCAAATACTATTTCTCCCATAGTAATAACACTCATAGCCAGAAAGGCCATACCCAAATTGGTCGTCCAGGCAAACATTAAGTACCCGACTGCATAAATCAGGCTGCCCATGACCACCATATGTGATTTGGAAACATTGTGCAAAATCCGGGTAACAGGGTATTGGAGGGCAAACACCATAAGCCCGTTCAGAGTGAGCAGCATACCGTAATCAGCCTCTGAAAAATGCAGGCGGTCAACCGTGAAAACAGAAAGAGTACTGATAAACTGCCCCACTACTATGAACAAAAGTATGCTCAAAATTGTAAACCAGAGAAAAGCCCTGTCCTTGCCGGCCGAAAATATCTTGGTCAGGCTAACCCATTCCACCGAATTTGAAAGGGATTCATTTATATATTTTGCTGTTATGTATAGTGTTATCAGGCAGACAACCGCCCCCACCCCAAACAAGTAGGCATACGGAAGGCCGATAAGCAGAAATCCTCCCAGCATCGGCCCAATAGCCCACCCCAGATTATTCCCTATGCGTACCATGCCGTAAGTTTCAGTCAAGCGGTCTTTAGGGGTAAGGTCAGCTATCATGGCTTGCGAAGCCGGGCGGGTAGCTACCAGAGTGCACCGCAGTAATACATAGCTTAGAATAATAAGCATAACGGGCATGTTGAATCCTATCAATACAGCCATAGCCCCGTAAATAACGGCACTGCCAACGGTAGTTAACAGCATCACCGGCTTTCGCCCGTAAGTATCCGCCAAAGCCCCGGCAACCATCTGAACGATAGCTGAAACGAATCCGCTCAGCAGTATAACTAAACCCACCTGAGTCATGGAAAGCCCCCGCTCCTGATACAGGTACAGAGAGATAAAGGGCAGGGACAGGGAGAAAGCGGCACTGTTTATCAGACCTATCAGGGTCAGCATCCAGACCCCCCGGTCAAAGCGGTCTATCAAGCCCGTTTTTATACGGGCTTTCAGGTATGACGGGGAAAACCAAAGCAAATTCATCTCTAACTCTGGTGACAAAATAACGAATGCCGGACACCCCACGTGCCCAGCATGCATCTATACTTTACTACCATTTATAGGCATATTCAAATAGTCACTGTTCTTTTATTTCATATATTTCTTATAGTATTATGATAGCTTCATATATTATCCGGGATTTTTTATATACTCCGCCCATGTGCCAAAGGCACTCTTCAGAGTGTTCTTTTGTATACCGGGGAAATTAAGGTCTATTCCTGGCATGTTGCCCAGACCTTCGGAAGCTTCAAACCCTGTGGCAAGGGACACTATAAGGCAGGTGCTTCAGGAGACTCCTGTTGGGGTTAGAAGCCAGCCCGATATGGGGGGCTTAGATGAAGCAAGGGCTTAATGAAATTGCTATTAACAAGATGCTGAAATATCAGGATAGGCCAGCCGTAAAATAGTTTCTAATCTTAAGTCCGATAGGCTTGTTAGCGGCGAGAGACTAAGCAGGGATGAACTACTGCTGGCAAAGAGCATGCTTGGAGTAGAAGACCTTAACGCCCTGCGGGCGGAGTTTGGCTCTGAGACGTTAATCAAATTCTTTTATGGACTTAATCAGTTTGTTTAGGCCAGGTCAAGAGATAGGCTAAACCTGCAAAAAGAGGCCCGAACAATGCAAAGGCGGTAGCCCATGCGACTGCTCGGCGATTATGTCCCAAAGCATGAAAGTACATTCCCCACGCAATGCTTAAGGTCAGTCCGGTAATACTACTTAATAGCAGCACTATATCCCACTGTGGCTCATTCAGATTACTGTCTGACGGGAAAAAGCCTGAAAAAACCAGCATACCAATAAGCATTGAGGCAATAAAAATAAGCACGCCTACGAAAAGACGTGGACGTTTATCAAGATAATTGAGAACTGCATAGAACATTTGAAGTACCAAGATTGCAGTTAGTGTGATAGCCAGTATTACCATTATTGTTTGGGCCATTTTACTTGGGTCTTCAGATTGACTGAATAGTACTAGGCCGATGGAAATAGCACCAAGTGCCAACATGCTTATAACTAATATCAAATTCATTTTTTTCATAAGCATCCTCCCTAGGGGAAAATTATCACATAAATTATTAGATTTCAAGAGGTGAATATGGCTAATCCCGAATACGGCAATTTGATACCCTTTTCTGGGGCAGGATATTTTGCGGCTGGGTATACCCAACAGGGACACAGCAGAGTTTCATCTACCCAAAGAAATGGGCATAAAGGTAAATGAGAAGCTAAATCATTAGCTGGGTTTTATAAAATATATATTTTTTTGTCCTGATAGCCGCAGTGCTGGCAACCGGCACAACCGCTTTTGCCCGGATAGATTCTTTTAAGGCCCTGCTAAACATTGACTTCACATGGTTAACCGGCATCAGTTTGGGCATAGTCCTGACTGGGTCTATCTATATATCCGGCTTCTGGTGCCGCTATTTTTGCCCTCTAGGCGCATTTTTAGGGCTGGTGAGTAAAATATCGTATTTCAAGCTAAGATTTGGTACATCCTGTAAATACTGCGGCATCTGCCATTAAACATACGGTGATTACGGGGTAATAAACTGCAGCGGCAAAGTGCTTAAACTGGATAATTCCGAATGTGTACACTGGGGAGAATGTTTAAAACACTGCCCGAAAAATGCAGTTGAGCTTGAGCATATCCAGATTTCAGATATTCCTGTCAGTTCCAAACCACAGGTGGTCATTTCCAGCGGAGAATTCAGGCCAGATCTTTCAAAAAGCCCTTCATCCGGCTCTGAGCCATAGACAGTACCAGAGCACTGGTAACCACCGCAATAAACACCCCGGGACTAAATCCGGTTATGGCCACACCCAGAGCTGTACCTGCAGCCGGAGCATGTTTCAGATTCATAACCACCATCAGGAAAATGCAGAGACCCACTGCCAAAGCATAAATAAGGGCATCCGTCAGCATATGGTGGTGAGGTATCAAATTCACCAGACAGCCTATGCCAAAGCCCAGTAGATGCCCCCAGAAAATGCGTCGCGGCACCGCCGGAGGGGAACTGGGCTGAGTAAAAACGATAAAGGCTGTAGATGCAATGGAAGCAATAACTACTGCATTTTCAATACTAAGGGTCAGAGCTATTATAAAAAGGACAAGTGTGGCCAGAAAGCTTTGGGAAATATATAATTTCCAATGAATTTTAAGCTCACGCATCTGCTTAAGCAAATAACGGTAGGCTTTACCAAGGTAACTAAACTGCATTTAAATTTTCCCATTACTCCCGGCCACCCCAGCCTTTTTCTAGCCGAAATACATGTCTTTTGCTGAAACTACAAACTCATTGTTACAAATGGGACAGTAAAAAGCAGCCTTCTCTACTGATTGCTTAGTGGTATCATTTTTCTCCACCCGTGAAACCTGCGCTTCAAACCCGTCTTTAGGGCACTTGGCACAGATATAGCGCTTGAGACCAGACTTTGTCTCGTTGAAGACTTTGGCATCAGCCAACAGTTCACAAATAAGATCGATATCAGACATGTAATCCTCCGGATATTATTATTTTCCATTATACCCTAAAATCATTTTTTTAAAATCCCCGTTTTAAATTATACAGAACAGAACACAGCCAATAACATCTTCTTTTTGCCTGTTTTTAGCCTTAAAATGCCTTTAAATTAACATTAGCTTAACGGTCAAAGCAAATGAATATTTGTGGTTTCCCCGAATAAAAAACCGGCTCCTTTTGGGGAGCCGGGTAGCTTTCTATTTCAGCTTTGGTTAACCTTGTTATTTCTGGGGTTTGGTTTCATGGGTGGCAAGCTCTGTAGTAATGTCTTCCACCATCTTGTTAAAGACGTTGCGAATCTTCTTCATAACAGCTTCAGCTGCTTCTTCTCCAGCCCTGCGCGCTTCTTCAGCTGCCTGTCTGGCATCTGCGGCGGCCTGTTCTGCCCGAGTAATACTGCCGTCAATTTCGTCCAGTATTTGGGGCAGGGGCTTGCTTAAGATCTCGTGACTGCCTTTTGTTTGTTGGTTCACTGCTTTCCTCCTCCTCTAGCACATCCTGAGAGTATTATACAATTTATAAATATTTATTATTTAACCTACTCATAGCTGAGGCCAAAATAATTTTTTTTATGTAAATTAGCTTTCGGATATTATCACCTGCAAAATGAATATCCCGCCGGATAAAGGGCGGGACATATATGTGCTAATGCAATGTATATTTACGTATCAGCTTCAGGCTAAAATAATCTCTGCCTTTTCAGGGTTGCTTACCTTCAGTACAATCCTTGCTGTACCCGGAGTTGAATCCAAAAAGGCGTAAAAATAATCTATATTTATATCGGCCTTGCTCAGCGGTTCAACTACGGTTTTCAGCAGTCCGCTGGGGATATCCGGAATTTCAGCGGTAACCATCATATCAGTACGGCTGGTAAATCCGGCGGTTTTCAAGGCTTCAGCCCCGGCATCAGGGTCATCCAAAATCATACGTACAATCCCGAATTCATCTGTTTCGCTGACTGATAATGCCCGAATATTTATCTTTGATTTATCCATAGCTTTGAGTATTGCATATAACCGCCCGGGTTTATTTTCCACGAAAACGGATACTTGTTTTATCATCATTTTCCTCTTCCTCCTGGTTACTACCTGTTTTCAGGTAATTCGGAACGGTCAATAATCCTTTTTGCCTTGCCTTCAGTTCTGGCCAGAGTACGCGGTTCAACCAGCTTGATTTTGGCACGTATACCCAATACGCTATCCAGTTCGGCCTGAAGCTTCTTCTGAAGGGCATTCAACCGTGACATTTCATCCGAGAAAATGCCTTCGGAAACCTCTACCCATATTTCCAGTTCGTCAGAGGCAAAAGCATTGTGCCTGTCTACTATTATCTGGTAATGGGGTTCAATGCCTTCTACGGTGAGAAGTACGCTTTCAATCTGCGAGGGGAACACTGAAACACCTCTAACCCGTATCATGTCATCACTGCGACCGGTAATTTGAGACATACGTACCATGGTTCTCCCGCAGCCGCATTTTTCAGGCATCAGGCTGGTAATGTCTTTGGTCCGGAAACGGAGTACCGGCTGAGCCTGTTTGTTTATGGTGGTAATTACCAGTTCTCCTTTTTGGCCGTAAGGAAGCACTTCGCCTGTTTCAGGGTTTATTATTTCCACCATGAAATTATCTTCCCAGATGTGCAACCCGCATTTCTGGGGACATTCCATAGCTACACCCGGCCCTGTTATTTCAGTCAAGCCATATATATTAAGGGCAGTGATACCCAGTTTGGCTTCTATCTCCCGTCGCATATTTTCACTCCATGGTTCAGCACCCATAATGCCCAGCTTGAGTGAAGAATTATGAAAATCAAGCCCCATTTCCTTGCCGGCTTCATACATTATCAGAGAGTAAGAAGGAGTACAGGTAATCACGGTAGTCCCCAAATCCTGCAGCAACATCAACTGACGTTTAGTATTGCCGGTAGAGGCTGGCACTACCGCCACCCCCATTTTCTCCGCCCCGTAATGAATCCCCAGCCCGCCGGTAAAAAGCCCGTATCCGTAGGCATTCTGGAGAATATCTTCGGGCACTACCCCGGCACAGCTTAGAGAACGGGCTACCAGTTCCGCCCATGTATCCACATCTTTGGCAGTATAGGGGGCAATTACAGGTTTACCGGTAGTACCGGAGGAAGACTGAATACGTGATATTTCTGTTTTAGGCACACAGCATAACCCGAAAGGGTAATTCTGGCGGAAATCTTCTTTACTGGTGAAAGGAAGCAGGGCGAGGTCTTTCAACGTTTTTATATCTGCGGGTTTGATCCCTAGTTTATCCATGCTTTGATGGTAAAATGGATTTCTATTATAGACATAGGACACTGTTTCCTGAAGTCTTTTCAGCTGTAACTCTTCAAGCTGCGGTCTGGGAAGGGTTTCATATTCGGGGTTACGTATAACCACTTGCTCCTCCTAATATAACGGCAACTACTTCAGGGTAACCGGTAGTACCCAAATAAGTATTATTTTTACCAAATTAACAGGCAATATTGTACCCCTTTTTTATGAAATGCGGAAATATTTTATAAAATAACCCTGCAATTTTATTGGAATATTATTTGACTAAGCTTCAAATCCGAGAAACAACAGCAGGTTTAAACTAAACAAAAATACACAGGCAAACTCAGATATCAATTTGCCCGTGAGAGTATGCTATTTAACGTGTTTTTCAAGGTTGCAATATTGAAAGGCTTGTTAATACAGGGAATACCTTTGGCAACCATAAGGTTGCTAATAGATGCATCAGATGTATCACCTGTTATAAAAATCACCCGTTTAGCCATCTGAGGCCATTCGGCGGTTATCTCAGAATAAAGCTCAAGACCACTCACTCCGGGCATGCGTATATCCAGCAGGATAACATCATAATTATTATTTGAAATCATATCCATAGCTTTTTGAGGTACATCACACTCATCCACGCGATAGCCATCCTGCGTAAGCACAATCCGTATCAAGGCCCTGATTGCGGCCTCATCATCAATCACCAGTACTGATGCTTTTTTAGTCAGACCCTGCACCACCCCGGTCATATCGTTTGCTGCGGGTACTTTGTCAGAGGGTTTTATGGGCAACTCAATTGTAAATTCAGCCCCCTCACCGAGTATACTCTCTCCCCGAATTGTACCTTCATGCTCAAGTATAATGCCGTGAGACAGGCTCAGACCCAAACCGGTACCTTCACCGGGATCTTTGGTAGTGAAAAAAGGCTGGAACAGTTTACCCAATGTTTCAGCCGACATGCCCAGTCCATTGTCCCGAAAAGACATCCTCACCCATTCCCCTTCTTTTTTAACTCTGATAGTCAGGATACCTTTTTCATGGGCTTTTTTCATGGAATACTCGGCATTTAATATCAAGTTCAAAATCACCTGCTGCATTTGGCCGGAGTCAACTGTCAATAACGGTAAATCAGGTTCGTAATGCCTGACTACCTCTATATTTGCAGTTTTAAGTACATAACTGCGTAAATCCAAAGTACTATCAATAAGTTCGGTGATATTTACACTGCTTCTCACGGGCTTGGCCTGGCGGGCAAATGTAAGCATACGTTTTACAATTTCCACTACTCTTTGACTGCCGGAATTAATTATCTGAAGTTCATCCATGACATCTGCCGGTAAATCCTCCCTCTCCATAAGTATGGAGGCAAAACCAATCACCCCCGTCAGCGGGTTGTTTATCTCATGGGCAATGCCGGCCGCCATTTCACCTACGGCCGCCAAACGGCTGGACATTTCTGACTGGTAACGCAGTTTCTTCTGCTCTTCCTCCAGTTTTTTGCGTTCACTTATATCTCTGGCAAGTGTAATAACGGTACGCTTGCCACCAAACTTAAACATACGTGAGTGCAATTCCACCGGGATGGTTTTGCCGGATTTTGTTTCCAAGGCGTACTCAGATACTACTTCAGTATTTTTCTCTATATACCTAATGTTGTCAGCAAATGCACTAACTGGATATTTCTCTTTGGACATAAGATCCATGGGGGTTATTTGCAAGAGCTCTTTTCGGCTATATCCCAGCATTGCTAAAGCGGCGTCATTCACTTCGATAAATTTGCCGGCTGAATAATCTGCCGCCGGCTGATGCACTAAAATAGCATCTGTAACACTATTAAAAAGCACCTGATAATTTTGAAGGCTTTCGTTCAAGGCATTTTCAGCCTGTTTCCGCTCAGTGGTGTCACGGATAATGTTTATCAGGGTTGTTGTCCCTTCAATATCCGCCCCCCGCGAACTGACCTCCACAGGGAAAACACGCCCGTCTTTACTTTGATGGAAAGTTTCAAAAAGCATACCACGGATATGGGCCTGATTCAGTTGCCTTGCGGTAAGCACCCTTGCCTGAGGGGCGCGCAGGTTCTGTATTTTCATGGATAACAACTGCTCACGGCTATATCCATAAGCTTTTACAGCCGCACTATTGGCTTCCAATAGTTGTCCGGTTTCCTTGTTCATAAACAGTATAATATCCCGGCTGTCTTCAGCAATCAGTTTATATTTTTGAAGGGCATCTTCAGCTGCTTTACGGGTCGTAATATCTACAATCATGGCTAGATAATAGAGCAAATTACCCGTTACATCTCTGATACCGGCTACCGACAGATGTGCCCAAAATATGCTGCCGCTCTTTTGAAGATATCTTTTATCCGTTTCATAACGGCTGATTTCCCCGTTTTTCAGACGATTCAAATGGATTATGTCTTTCGCAAAATCATCTGAGTTGGTGATATCACTGACTTTCAGGCTGGTAAATTCCGAGGCAGAGTATCCCAGCATTTGGCAAAATTTTTCATTTACCTGCCAGTATTTAAGATCTAAACCATATATGGCAGCACCTATGGGTGACTGGTCAAAGGTTGAGCGGAATCTGGCTTCGCTCTCACGGAGTAATTCTTCGGCCTGTTTTCTCTTGGTAATATCCTGGATAGTGCCAAACACCACATTCCGTTTGGAATCAAACTCCGCTATAGAGTGTATATATAATATAGCCCTGTCAGTGGGGCGTTTGATTTTAAACTCAATATCATACGGAATATTCTGTTTAATCAGGTTATTCAGTGCTTTATCCATAGCAGGCCGGTCTTCGGGAACAGGTACCTTCTGGACAAAAGGAATAGTTAATATTTCCGCTTTTAAACCATATATCTCTCTAGCACCATCAGAAGGGTGTACTAATCCGTTTGCCAGATCAAATTCCCAGTAACCAAACCCGGCTACCTTTTCGGCTTTTACTAATCTTCTATGGCTTTGCTCCAGTTCGCGGGCGATTTTTTTACGGATGGTAATATCATGAGCTAAAGTGAGTACGGCAGGCCGGCCCTGTAAATCAAATATATGAAATGTCATTTCTACTGAAATATTATGCCCGTCTTTATGCGGGAGATTGCACTCACGAGTGACCATCTTTTGCGCATAAAGTTCATCTGTTATCTCTTTTAATACAAGACCTGAAGAAGGATGAAAAAACAGATTTCGGGCAGATACTTTCAGCAGTTCTTCATGGGTATACCCCAGCATATCACAGGCCACTGCGTTCAGTTCAACAAATTCATCCGCCCATTCACGCTTATTGATATAGCAGACAAAAGCCGTCTCACCTATGCTTTCAAAAAGAGCCTGGTACTTACGCTGGCTTTCCCGTATAGCCTCATCAGCCAGATGTCTCTGGGTAATATCCTGCAAAGTACAATGTGTTTGTTTAAAGTTACCTTTGGCATCACAGGCAATTTTACCGCTAAACGCCATTAGAACTACCGAGCCATCTTTACGGTTCATGTAAAATTCAGTGTCAGCAGTACCTGTAGCTTTGAAAACCGGAAAACGTTTCCTGAAAAGATCCACTTGGTCTGGTTGCAAAAATTCCCCGAACCAATGACCAATAACTTCTTCCCGTTTGTATCCCATATCGTCAAGCCAAACCTGATTGACCTCTAAAAAACGGCCTTCGGAATCCAGTGATTGATAACCAATGGGTGATTTTTGATAAAACTCCCGATACCGCTCTTCAGTTTTTCGTAACAGTTCTTCTGCCCGTTTGCGGTCAGTAATATCGCGGATATTGCACTGGATGATTTTTTCATCACCCACCCAGTAAACATTACTGACAAACTCTACCTGCTGAATTTGCCCGCTTTTTGTTTTAAGAGGAAGGTCTTCGTAGCGGATATATTCTTTTTCCTGCAGGACGGCAAAGGCTTTACGGCTGGAAGCTATGTCTTTAAATATACCAATTTCCCAGAGCTCTTTACCCAGAATTTCCTCCTGAGCATAACCCAGTATATTCAATAAAAAGGGATTGGCATCAGCAATTTTACCTGTGTTGGCGTCAAGGATAAGAATACCGTCTTGAGCCGTTTCGAAAAGGCGGCGATAACGAAGTTCTGAAGCTTCTAAACCCAACCCTTTGTTATTCATTTATATCCATCCTGATATCAAGAGAGCTGAAAGATTTGATGATATATAATAATTGAACAAATAATCCAGCTAGCCTCTCAAGAATATCACCAACTACATAATATTACTTTACCTCGTAATATTGCCATTGTCTATGGGAATCAAATCTTTAGGCATATCCAGCTATAACACATTTGAAATTAAACTGAGACTTGGATTTCATCTTTGCTGTACAAGCTAGCCGAACCCACGATTCCTTATCATTTCCAGATTTGGCTGTACGCGCAAGATTTAAACTTTTAGCAATCCGCGAAATCCTCTGGAGCTATACCAAGAGTGGGCACTGTTATGAAACACAAAGACATGGCCGTAACGCCGGTCAGCAAAAATGGCGCCACCAAGTTTTCTAATATCGGATGGTGTTTTTATCCAGCTCTCCGTCTTCATATCAAAATTGCCAAGTTTCTGCAAGCCCCTATATTGTTCTTCGGTTAAAAGCTCAATGCCCATCTCATTTGCCGCATCCACAGCGTTACCACCGGGTGCTTCCCGCTTTTTGGCCGCCTCATGGTCATAACACATTTTCCTGCGGCCATAAGGGCTTTCAGCTGAGCAATCATAAAAACTATATTTATCCGTCTCGTTATCATGGTCAACCACATCGGGTTCACCGCCGGTTCTTTCCATCTCATTTAGTGCCCACAGTTTTTCAGTATTATCTGTCAATTTTTCTTGTATTTTAGCCCATTCAAGACCTTTATGTCGGCTCATGTTCTTATCAAAACGGGCTTTTAATACTCTAAACAGTTCGGCATGTTGTTCCGGTGATAAGTCTTTTTTAATACTGCTATTCTCGATCATACTTCTATATTACCTCTATCTTTAAGGTGTTTAAAAGTAAGCATTCAGGTATTTAAAAAGACTTCTCTGTCAATCAAAGCAAGCGGACCGGTATTAGACAACAGGCTCATGAAAATTATACCACCGGCAATTGCCCGTAAAAGCATATTTCAATAATATAGAAGCAGGTACAATAGCTAAACCAATGTAAAGATTACATCTGGATATGTTGAAACCCGGAATGGTTTTGGGGCAAAACCTGTTTGATCAATTTGGGAAATATTCAATGATATTAAAGCCGCCAGCTCTTCGAGAAAGTTTTCTTCTAAAAAACAAACCGGGGGAATATGAAAATATCACATTCCCCCGTTGTTATTCGAAACGATTAGAACTCTAGTTTAAAGACCTTCTCAAAAAGAGTTTTACCTTTTGTACAACATGGTGGGCCATCTTGGTCTCGAACCAAGGACCTCAGTCTTATCAGGACTGCGCTCTAACCAACTGAGCTAATGGCCCATTTGATAACAATATAAACAAACTCAATCTTGAGCTGTCGAATGCATTAGCAAGTGAATTACTATTTGAAAAACGTCATTATAATATAGCAAACAGGATGCCTAGCGCAAGTCCCTTATCACCATGAACACTGATAAAACAGGGATAAGTTAAGCAGATGTGAGAGTTCAGGTTATCAGCTTTCAGGGAAACTAATTTATCCCCTTATAACACTAACACCTTAACCTCTGGATAGCGGAAAGAAAAGCGAAGTATCCGTTTTAAGTCGGATATCGACCTAGGTTAATAGGCACGAGGCCAATTATCCTTAGAAAGGAGGTGATCCAGCCGCAGCTTCCGCTACGGCTACCTTGTTACGACTTCGTCCCAATTACCAGTCCCACCCTCGGCGACTGCCTCCTTGCGGTTGGCACATCGACTTCAAGTGTTACCGGCTTTCATGACGTGACGGGCGGTGTGTACAAGGCCCGAGAACGTATTCACCGCACCATGCTGATATGCGGTTACTAGCAACTCCAACTTCATGCAGGCGGGTTTCAGCCTGCAATCCGAACTGAGGACAGCTTTGGGGATTAGCTCCAGTTCGCACTGTTGCAACCTATTGTTCTGTCCATTGTAGCGTGTGTGTAGCCCAAGATATAAAGGCCATGCTGACTTGACGTCATCCCCACCTTCCTCCCCGTTTCGCGGGGCAGTCTCGCTAGAAAATTTAACTAGCAACAAGGGTTGCGCTCGTTGCAGGACTTAACCAAACACCTCACGGCACGAGCTGACGACAGCCATGCAGCACCTGTGCAAGTTCCTGACTTAACAGGTCGTTCCCCTTTCAGTTCACTACTACATGCATGTCAAATCTTGGTAAGGTTCTTCGTGTAGCATCGAATTAAACCACACGCTCCGCTGCTTGTGCGGGCCCCCGTCAATTCCTTTGAGTTTTAGCCTTGCGACCGTACTCCCCAGGCGGGACACTTAAAGCGTTAGCTTCGGCACAGAGAGGGTCGATACTCCCTATACCTAGTGTCCATAGTTTAAGGCGTGGACTACCAGAGTATCTAATTCTGTTCGCTCCCCACGCTTTCGAGCCTCAGTGTCAGTGACAACCTAGAAAACCGCCTTCGCCTCTGGTGTTCCTCCCGATATCTACGCATTTTACCACTACACCGGGAATTCCGTTTTCTCCTGCTGTACTCTAGTCCAACAGTATTGAATGACTCGTCCCGGTTAAGCCGGGAAATTTCACATCCAACTTGAAAGACCACCTACGCTCACTTTACGCCCAATAAATCCGGATAACGCTTGCTTCCTACGTATTACCGCGGCTGCTGGCACGTAGTTAGCCGAAGCTTATTCCACAGGTACCGTCATTATTCTTCCCTATGAAAAGAGGTTTACAACCCGAAAGCCTTCATCCCTCACGCGGCGTTGCTGGGTCAGGCTTTCGCCCATTGCCCAAGATTCCTTGCTGCTGCCTCCCGTAGGAGTCTGGGCCGTGTCTCAGTCCCAGTGTGGCTGATCATCCTCTCAGACCAGCTACCGATCGAAGCCTTGGTAGGCCATTACCCCACCAACTAGCTAATCGGACGCAAGCCCCTCACCAAGCGCCTTACGGCTTTAGTGAACCAACATATGTCGGCCCACCACATGCGGTATTACCTTCAGTTTCCCGAAGCTATCCCCCACTTAGAGGTAGGTTACTTACGCGTTACTCACCCGTTCGCCACTATCTTAATTGCTTAAGACCGTTCGACTTGCATGCATAAGGCACGCCGCTAGCGTTCATCCTGAGCCAGGATCAAACTCTCCAAGCTCAATATTAATTACTAGTGTATTGTTTAAAACTTTTCTTTCCGCTATCCAGTTGTTAAGGTGCATCAGTTCCAGACAAAGAGAGATAGTATCACATTTGGCTGCTCTCTGTCAAGGAAAAACCCCAGCCTGTTAAAGGCTTTTGTGGAGTTGTCTACCGTGTAACCTGTCTTTTAAGGTGGCCGTTTTTTACTCGGCAATCAATTTCAACGTGGGAGAGTATATCATAGGGTTTAGGGGAAAG
>NZ_JBAZDW010000019.1:0-24812 GCF_041654235.1 Dehalococcoides sp.
CCAGAACTTTCCTTATCCGCCCCTGATTAGCCGTTTGCTTTATAACCGGGGCATTACAACCATTGAAGCGGCTGACCTGTTTCTTTCGCCAGACAAGCGTTTAAATCATGACCCGTTTTTATTTCCTGATATGGAAATGGCTGTCAGCCGCATTTACAAAGCCTTGCTGGCAGGCGAAAAGATAGTAGTCTATGGGGATTTTGATGCTGACGGGCTGACGGCTACGGCAGTTTTAACTACCGGCATTGCCCGTTTGGGCGGAAATGTAACACCATATATACCCCACCGCATTACCGAGGGTTACGGCTTAAAAATATCCGCCCTTGAGAAACACCGCGCAGAAGGTGTTTCTCTTGTTATCAGCACTGACTGCGGCATTACCGCCATACCTGAAATCAAACGAGCAAACAAAATAGGGCTGGACGTGATAGTCACAGACCACCACACCCCGCTGGACGAACTGCCGCCTGCATATGCCATTATAAACCCCAAAATGTCCTGCTCCACCTACCCCTGTAAAGAGCTTGCCGGAGTTGGGGTGGCTTATAAACTTATACAGGCTTTGTACCGCAACCTAGGGCGGGAGGATGAAGCCAAAGATTTACTGGATTTGGTAGCCATAGGCACGGTTGCGGATATTGTACCCATTCTGGATGAAAACCGTTATCTGGTAAAGGAGGGGGTAAAACTTCTGAATGCAGAACCCCGCCCCGGCCTAATAGAAATGGCCCAGCTTAGCCGCTTGCATCTGGGGGAAATAGAGCCGGAAAGCATTTCATGGATAATGGCTCCCCGCCTGAATGCGGCCGGACGGCTGGAACACGCTATGGCCGGATACAAACTGCTTACCGCCACTACTATAAGTGATTCTCAGGAACTGGCACTCTGGCTGGAAAACAAAAATACCGAACGCCAGCAACTAACCGTTCGTTTTGTAGAAAAAGCCAGAGCTATGCTTGATACCCAGTTCCCGCCTGCTCTGCTCATATTCAGTGATGCCGAATGCCCTCAAGGTATCAGCGGACTGGTGGCAGGCAGGCTTTCAGATGAATACTACCGCCCGTCTATTGTCATCAAGACCAATGCTGATTCTGCTACCGGCAGTTGCCGCAGCATACCGGATTTCAATATTATTCAGGCGCTCAACCGCTTTGCCCACCTGTTCAGCCATTTTGGCGGACATGCCCAAGCGGCAGGTTTCACATTGCCCATAGAAAATCTGGATGCGTTTGTACAAGGCATTTCCGCTTACGCCGAAGAAACCCTGAGCGGTATGGAATTAAAGCCGTTTATAGATATTGATATTGACACAGACTTAAGCCTGCTCTGCCCGGCCACTTTGCGCGAACTTGAGCGTCTGGCTCCATTCGGAGAGGCAAACCCGAAGCCTGTTTTCCTCAGCCGCGGGCTGAATATTACTGATTACCGGTCAATGGGCAGTAATAACGAACACCTAAAACTACGTATAAAACACAAAGGCCGTTTCTGGGACGGGGTGGCATTCCGCCAAGCCAAAGAACTAAGCAGTTTTCTCCAATCCCCGGTAGATATAGTGTATAATCTTGAACTGGATAAATGGTGCGGAACAGACACCCTCCGCCTGAAGATAATTGACATGGCACCCTCAGGTACCAAGATTTAGTAAAAAGGTGAGCAAATGAACAGCTTGATAATGGTTATAATTGCACTCATTGCCGCATATTTTATCGGCTCTACGCCTGCCCCGTATCTGGCAGGACGGATTTTTAAAAAAATAGATATCCGCACCGTAGGCTCAAAAAACATGGGCTCTATGAACGTTTTTTATAATGTGGGTTTCTGGCCGGGTATTCTGGTACTGACAGCGGATATCGGCAAAGGTGCTCTGGCTATGGCTGTTGCCAACTGGCTGGGTGAAGGATTGGGTATCCAGATGCTATGTGCTCTGATGGCCATTGCAGGGCACAATTACCCTGTCTGGCTTAAATTCAAGGGCGGCAAGGGTGGAGCAACCGCTATCGGTATTCTAGCCTACATGATGCCTGAGGGCATTCCCATATATATAGCCTGTTTTCTTATCCTGATGGCTATTACCCGTTTCCCCACCCTGAGTTACGGCATCTCTTTTATCAGCTTTATACTGGTGGCATGGCTGGGGCAACATGATATGGGCAAAGTACTTTTCTCCCTACTGGTAGTTATGATACCCATACTCATGTACATACCCCGCATGAAAGAGATAAAAAACAAGGCCGGCTCCGGCAATGCTAAGCGGGCTATCTTTCGCAGAAACCTTAAAGAGAGACTTTAGTTTAGTCTTCCACAAGACAGCTGAAGCAAATGAAGAATATTCCGCTTTTATTAATGAATATTCTGAAAAAGCGAAGATAATACCAAGAGTAATAAAAACCTTGCAGACGCATTTCAATCAAATCTGCAAGGTTAATTTATCAAAGCAGTTTAGACTTGGGTTACCCCGAATGCCTCGGTTTAAGTTATTTTATCCGTTTGTTTTTGCTTTCTAAGGCGGTAAATAAAAAGCGGAACGGCTACGGCCATAAGTATCAGACCCACTACCTGAGCCTGTTCCAGACCTAAAGCAAAATCATCATTCACCCGTACAAAACCAATAGCAACTCTCCATGCGGCATACAGGCTGATATAAAGCAGGAAAAGCTGGCCGTCAGGCCGCAATTTCTTGGCGATGAACAAACTGAAGGTAAGAAGACACAACAAAAAGATAATTTCATAAGCTTGGGTAGGTGCTACCTCCACCCCGTAAGGGGCGGCCGTGGCGGGGTTGGTATAAATTACGCTGCAACCAGTACCACCAAATTCCCCGTAACAGCAACCATTCAGCAAACATCCCACTCTGCCTATAGCCTGCCCCAGCAGTATGCCGGGTACAGCCACATCCAGCAAATAACCCAGATTGAAGTGAGAATATCTACTGTAAATCCACAGGCCTATTGTGGCACCTATAATAGCTCCGAATATGGTCAGACCTTCGCCGCTAAATATAGCTCCGGGATTAAGGCTGTAATATTCCCAAGCATCTATAACATGCAGAAGCTTTGCAAAGACAATGCCGGAAGGAATAGCGATAATAGCCGCAGTCAGCACGGTATCATACGAAATATTCGCCCCGCGTTTAATCCGCCAGAATATCCATGAAACCAGTGCCACCACACCCAGTGCCATCATGATGCCATACCACTTAACCACCAGCGAACCTATGCTGAAGGCTATCGGGTCTACATTTATTTCAAACATAATTACCTGTCCTGTTTCAATTTAAAAAGAGGCGTGACCTAATTAAAATTATACCTTAACAAATTCGTCATCACAAACAGGTTTTGCCAAGGCATCTTTCCAGCACTGTTTTTGCCCCGTTTTTATCCAGCGGTTTATTGTTATTTCCGCATTTGGGGGACTGGACACAGCTGGGGCAGCCATCTACGCAGGTACATTTATCAATAAGGTTACGGGCAGTTTCCCAAAGCTGGTCAATAATCTCGTACCCTTTTTCGGCAATGCCCACCCCGCCGGGATGCCCGTCATAGATGAATATTGCCGAAGTACCCGTATCCGGGTGAAGGGGGGTGGAAACACCCCCGATATCACTGCGGTCACACAAGGCAAACAAAGGCAAAAGCCCAATAAGGGCATGTTCGGCAGCGTGGATAGCCCCGTGAAAATCCATTTTATATTTTTCCATAATACGGACTGTTTCAGCCGGCAGTTTAAACCAAACCGCTATAGTGGGAAAGGTTTGAGGCGGCAAATCCAGCTGTTCTTCACTCAATATCTGCTCTGTAAACTGGGCTTTGCGTCTGTAACCTGTTACCGTTAGTGTAACGTCTACTTTGCCCAGATATACACTGATATCCCCCACCAGTTTGTTTTTCAACACTTCACGTATACTTATTTCGGTAAGGTCATGGGTAACCGTATAGTATTCCAGTTTTTTCTTCTCCAGCAAGGCTACCTGTGAATTCAGATCAAAACTGCTTACCAGATAGCTTTCACCCTGATGCAGGTAAACTGCCCCCGGATAGGCCTGCAGAAAGGCTGTTTGGTAGTCCAGCGTTTCAATAATCTGTCCGCTCTGCGCATCTACCAGGCAAAAATCCTTGCCCGAAGCTGAACGGATACTGACATCTCTGGCAGGATAAGAAATATCTGCTGATATATAATAATTGCCCCGCCGCTTGTTAAGTACTCTTTCTTCGGAGAGTATTTCCAGTTCTTCAGCCAGATTTTCTCCGAAAATATCTGTTTCGGATTCATTTAAGGGCATTTCCCAAGCAGCACATAACAGGTGGGCTTTATATATATACGGATTTTCAGGATTTATAAAAGTACTCTCAAAACCGCTGTTAAACAACCTTTCAGGGTTATTCATATAGTACTGGTCAAGCGGGTTATCCAGCCCCAGCAAAAATGAAAGAGAGTGTCCGCACCTTCTGCCGCTGCGCCCCGCCTGCTGGAAAGTGCTGGAAATACTGCCCGGAAAACCGGTCAGTATGCTAGCCCCAAGGTCACCGATATCCACCCCCAGTTCCAGTGCATTGGTGGAAACCGCCCCCAGCAATTTACCTGAGAAAAGTTCTTTTTCTATTTTGCGGCGGTCTTCGGCAGTATATCCTCCCCGATATGGCTTGATAAGGTCGGCAAATTCGGGTTTTATGGCTATCAGGCGGTCACGCGAATATTTATAAATAAGCTCGGTAAGCCGTTTAGTACGAGCAAAATCCAGCGTGCGGATTTCGTGGCTGACCAACTCACTTAAAAGAAACGCGGACTCCGAGTTGGCACTATGACGCATCCCGTTAGCAGGGTCAATAATAGGCGGATTCCAAAAAATAAAATCCTTTTCTGCTCTGGGAGCACCGTCATTATCCACCACTGAAAAAGGCAGTCCGGTCAAACTTTGGGCGTGAGTGCCGGGACTGGCAATAGTAGCTGAACTGAGAATAAACTTCGGTGAACTGCCATAGTAACTGCAAATACGCCGAAGCCGCCTTATGATATTTGCCAGATGCGAACCAAATACCCCACGGTAGATGTGGGCTTCGTCTATAACCACATATTCCAGATGGCGTAAAAAACGGCTCCATTTCTGGTGGGACGGCAGTATGGACACATGAAGCATATCCGGGTTGGAAAGTATAATCCTTGCCTGCAAACGGATATCCGAACGGTTACGGTTCGGGGTATCACCGTCATACACATCCATCTCTTCAGCCAAAAGCAGTGATGGCACCGCAAATGATTTCAGGCTTCGCAACTGGTCCTGCGCCAAAGCCTTTGTGGGGTAAAGATATAGGGCTCTGGCATTCGGGTCCGATACCAGTTTTTCAAGTACCGGCAGGTTATAGCACAAACTTTTGCCGCTGGCCGCCGGGGTAGCCACAATTATGTTTTTACCCTGCCGGCAAAGATTTACTGCGGTTGCCTGGTGGGTATATAACGGCAAAATTCGTTTTTTCCTAAGGCGGGCATCTATCTGGGGTAAAAGCGGGGCATCTGGTTTAGCATATTCCGCCGGGCGGTATGGCAAGCGTTCAATGTGGGCTATCTGCTCCTGATAATCAGGCAGAGATGCAATATAGGCCAAAAACTCGGTAGTTTCCAAGAGATATCACCTTAAACTGCCATTATTTCAATCTCAAAATCACGGATAACCACATCAAATCCGCCATCGGTTACAAAAGCCAAAGCTTTATTTAGTAACTGGTCGGCCACTACGGCACTGTTACTTATGCAGCTTATACCTATAACCGCCGTCTTCCAGCTATCCATCTCTTCTACTTCGGCTACTGAAATATTAAAACGGCTTCGCAGTTGCCTAACCAATGGTTGAACAAGCTGGCGTTTACCCTTCAGAGAGGTGTTTTCTGGCAGATCCAGCCATAATCTGAGTATACCTGAGTGCAAGCTAAAGAACTCCTTTTTACAAGGCTCTCAAATGAATATACCCTGCCCACTATATTACGTCAAGTAAATGCTTGCCGAAATGTGGTATATTATACCTAAATATAGTGCATTTGTTTTACAATATAGCCACGCTGTGATATAATTTTGACTTTGAATTAAGTAGAATAATATAAGGGGAATAAGTTTGGACAAACAGGAAAAATCTCTGATCATTAATGAATTCAAGAAGAGCGAATCCGATACTGGCTCTACTGAAGTGCAGGTAGCTTTGCTCACTGCCCGTATCCACCAGTTAACCACCCATATGATAGCCAATAAACACGATTTTCATACCAAGAGAAGCCTGCTTACTCTGGTTGGCCGCCGCCGCCGCTTGCTTTCATACATGCGCAACAGCAATGGGGCCGGTTATCAGGAGCTTATTGCCAATCTTGGCCTTAGAAAATAGTTTTTGCCAAAGGCAAATAACCCCGTAAGGAGATTACGTTATTGATAACTGCCAACTCATTTGAACGAACTATCGGCGGCAGGAAACTTGTTATTGAGAGCGGGAAACTTGCCCGTCTTGCAGATGCCGCGATTACTATCCGCTATGCGGATACTGAATTACTGGTAACACTTTGTTCTGCCAAGAAACCTCGCGAAGGGGTAGATTTTCTCCCCCTGACTATAGATTACGAAGAGCGGATGTATGCCGCCGGCAAAATCCCCGGCGGGTTTATCCGCCGTGAAGGCCGCCCCAGTGAACAGGCTATTTTGGCTGGGCGACTGACTGACAGACCTCTTCGCCCTCTTCTCCCCAAAGAGTGGCGCAATGATCTTCAGATTATTATTACCGTAATTGCTTCAGACAAGGAAAATGACGCTGATATCTGGGGCGTAGTGGGTGCTTCCACAGTTCTGGCCATGTCTGAAATACCATATGAAGGTCCGGTCGGAGCCAGCCGTATTGGATATATAAACGGTGAATTTGTGCTTAATCCCACTTTTGCCCAGTTGGAATCAAGCCAGCTGGATCTGGTGGTAGTCAGCACCCGCAAAGCGGTGGTGATGATTGAAGCCGGTTCCAAAGAAATTCCTGAAGACATTATGATTAACGCTATTGAGTTTGCCCATAAGGCAAATCAAGAGCTTATTGACCTCCAGGATGAAATCCGTGCCAAGCTCGGCAAAGAAAAGCTACCCGTGCCGGTGCTTGAAATACCCGAAGAAGTCAAAACGGCTGTTGCCGCTTTTGTAAAAGGACGGGTAAATGAAGCCCTTAGCCACCAAGATAAAACCGCCCGTGAAAATGCGGTTGAAGGCCTTCAGGCTGAACTGGTTGCGGCTTTATCAGAAACATTCGCCGAAGGTGATATCCTGGCCGCTTATGACAAAGAAATCAAGAAAGCTATCCGCTCTACTATACTTGAGAAGGATATCCGGGTAAACGGACGGGGTATCAAACAGCTTCGCCAGCTGGATGCTGAAACAGGGCTTTTGCCCCGCGTCCATGGCTCTGCTTTATTCACCCGCGGTGATACCCAGGTCATGGCTATAACCACCCTTGGTTCTTTACAGGAATCCCAACAGCTGGATGGCTTAAGTGCCGAAGATACCAAGCGTTTTATGCTTCACTACAACTTTGCCCCCTTCTCTACCGGTGAAGTAAAACGTTCCGGTTCTCCCGGACGGCGTGAAATCGGTCATGGCGCTTTGGCCGAACGTGCCTTAGTGCCTGTCCTGCCCACTCCGGAAGAATTCCCCTATACCATTCGTCTGGTAGCTGACGTGGTTGGCTCATCAGGCTCTACCTCTATGGGCAGTGTCTGTTCGTCCAGCCTGTCACTTATGGATGCAGGCGTACCGGTCAAAAAAGCTGTTGCAGGAATCTCCATCGGCCTTATTACCGGTGAAAATGATACCTACTGCACCATTACTGATATTGAAGGCATCGAAGATAACTACGGCGATATGGACTTTAAAGTTGCCGGTACCCGTGACGGCATAACCGCCATACAAGTGGATATGAAGGTCAAGGGTATCAGTTTTGATATTATCCGTGATGCCATATACCAGGCAAAAGAAGCCCGCTATAACATACTGGACGTAATGGACAAAGCTCTTGCCCAGCCTAAAACAGAGCTTAGCCCTTATGCCCCCAGAATGTACAAGATAAATATTGACCCCTCCAAGATTGGCAGTGTTATCGGCAGCGGCGGCAAAACTATCCGCTCTATTATTGAGCAAACCAATACTACCGTTGACATTGAAAATGACGGCACAGTGGTTATTGGTGCTACTGACGAGGCTTCGGCTAAAAAGGCCATCAAGATAATTGAAGACCTGACTAAAGACATCGAAGCCGGCAGTATTTATACCGGTAAGGTCACCCGTATAATGACCTTCGGTGCTTTTGTTGAAATCCTGCCCGGAAAAGAAGGCATGGTACACATAAGCGAACTGGCCGACCACAGAGTTGAAAAAGTAGAAGATATAGTCAAGGTGGGTGATGATATAACGGTTAAGGTTATAGAGATTGATAACCAGGGCAGGGTAAACCTGTCACACAGGGTTATTCTCAATCCGAACGCTGTACCCATTTCACGCAACCGTGATTCTCAGCCGCGTCGTCCCGGTCCTTTCCGCCCTTCTGACCGGTCTAACTCATAATATATTAGGAGGCGCTATGACACCTATAAAGGTTGTAGTTCACGGTGCCTCAGGCAAAATGGGCCAGGAGGTCTTAAAGACCCTGTGCCAGGAAAATAACTTTCATCCGGTGGGAGCAGTGGATATACGGGCGGAAAGCCCTGCCATGGCTCTGCCGGATGGCAGCGGCTCTATCCCCTACTCGGCAGACCTTTCTTCCATTCTTTCGCAGACCAAGCCTGACGTAATGGTAGATTTTACTGTTGCTAAGGCTTCCATGCCTGCCATCCGTATTGCCGCCGCCCACAAGGTTAATCTGGTCATAGGCACTACCGGCTTTTCACCTGAGGAAATATCTGAAATTGAACAGTTAGCCAAAACCAATGATATTGGAATTATACTTGCACCCAACTTTGCCCTTGGTGCTATAATAATGGTTCATTTGGCGCAGGTTGCTTCGCGCTTCCTTTCCAGTGCTGAGGTGATAGAACTGCATCATGATAAGAAACTGGACTCACCTTCCGGCACCGCTCTGGTCACAGTAGCGTCCATGCTGGAAGCCAGGGGTGAAGCTTTTAACAAACCACCCAAGGAAAATCTTACAGATGCCCGCGGACAGGAACACGATGGCATACGGGTACATAGTGTACGCCTGCCGGGTCTGCTGGCACATCAGGAAGTTATTTTTGGTGCGGCCGGTCAAACACTGACTATTAGGCATGATGCCTTTAGCCGTGAATGCTATATGCCGGGTGTTTTACTGGCGATAAAAGAAATAGTCCATACCAAAGGTTTTGTTTTTGGTCTGGACAAACTGCTTAAGCTTTAGGAGGCAGTCCATGGGTTACAGAGTGGCCATAGTAGGTGCTACCGGAATGGTAGGTCAGGAATTTATAAAAGTACTGGAAAAACGGGATTTTCCTATGGACTCCGTTTCACTCCTAGCGTCTGACCGCTCTGCGGGCAAGATAATAACTGTAAAAGGCGAGGCAATAGAGGTCAAAGAAACTGCCTATGACTCATTTAACGATGTAGATATTGCCTTGTTTTCTGCCGGCACGGATATTTCCCGCCATTTTGCCCCTATTGCTGCCCAGCACAAAGCCATAGTGGTAGACAACAGTGCCGCATTCCGTATGGATCCTAAAGTACCGCTGGTAGTGCCTGAGGTAAATATTGAAGACATTACCAAGCATAAAGGGATAATTGCCAACCCCAACTGTTCCACAATTCAGATGGTTGTTGCCCTGTACCCCCTGCATCAGGTAAACCCGATTAAACGTATTGTGGTAACTACTTTTCAGGCCGTTTCCGGTACAGGCATAAACGCAGTGGACGAGCTTCGAACCCAAACCCGCCAGCTGCTTGACGGTCAAAAAGCGGTTGCACATGTATATTCCCACCAGATTGCTTTTAATGTCCTGCCGGAGATTGATGTCTTTCTGGACAGCGGTTACACCAAGGAAGAATGGAAAATGCTGGAAGAAACCCGCAAGATTATGCATGCGGACAATATACAAGTTTCGGCTACCTGCGTCAGGGTGCCGGTCTTTACCGGCCATTCGGAAGCTATTACTGTAGAATTTGAACGCCCCATGGAACCGGAGCAGGCACGCGATATACTCCTGCGGTCACCCGGCATCAAAGTACTGGACGAAACTGCTGTCAAACTCTATCCCCACCCGTGGTTGGCCACCGGCACAGACGAGGTCTTTGTGGGGCGGATACGTAAAGATATATCTAGTCCCAATGGTTTGCTTATGTGGGTAGTGGCTGATAACGTCAGAAAAGGTGCTGCTCTAAATGCAGTCCAGATTGCCGAAGAACTGGTTAACCGCGGCATGATAGGAGGTTAGAAATGAAAGAATTAGGCAGACTTATTACCGCCATGGTAACCCCGTTTAAAACAGACGGGACAGTAGATTATGCTCAGGCTCAGAAACTGGCTCTGGGGCTGTTAGATTCAGGCAGTGACGGGCTGGTAGTAGTTGGCACCACAGGTGAATCTCCCACCGTTACCTGGGAAGAAGAACACGCCCTGTTTGCAGCCGTAAAATCTGCTGTCGGCAACAGGGGCAAGGTTATTGCCGGTACGGGTGCCAACAGCACTCAGGAAGCATTGGAAAACACTCTCAAAGCCGAAAAGATAGGGGTAGATGCCTGTTTGCTGGTAGTGCCCTATTATAACAAGCCTACCCAAGAGGGTTTGTATCTCCATTTCAAGACCATTGCAGAGGCTACCAAGCTTCCCTGCATACTTTACAATGTACCCTCACGGACTATTACCCATATGAACCCGGAAACAGTAATCCGCTTGAGCCAGATACCCAATATTGTGGGTATCAAAGAAGCCAGCGGCAAACTGGATGATATCGCCCAAATAATAAACAATGTCCGCCCTGATTTTACCGTCTGGAGCGGAAATGATAGTGATACCCTGCCCATGCTGGCAATGGGTTCTTACGGGGTAATCTCGGTAGCATCACATCTGGTAGGCAACCAGATAAAAGACATGATAACCAGCTTTGTCTCAGGCAATACGGAGCATGCGGCTGCTATCCACCGCCACCTGACGCCGCTGATACGCTCACTCTTTGTAGTATCCAACCCCATACCTATCAAATATGCCCTGAATTATCTGGGGTTTGAAGTGGGCGGGCTGAGACTGCCCATGACCGAAGCAGATGAGAAAACTGCTGCCCTTATACGCGAAAGCCTTAGGGGCTATACTATTGACCTGCCCATAAAATAAAATGATACAGTCCGACAATGGTCTATACCGTTTGGAAAAAACGGACATAAAACATCTTGCCAGGGTAGCTGCCGAGGCTTTCAGGGATGATCCGCTCACTGTATATCTTCTGCAGGGAGATACCCAAAAAGCTAAGCGGTTACCGATAGTTTTTGAGTATTATGCCGCACTGGGCATAAAATACGGGCAGGCATATGCTTCCTCACCCGATATGGAAGCGGTTTCCATTTGGTTTGATACTCCGGTTCGTATATCCCTCTGGCAACTTATCAGTTGCGGTTTTCCCTTGAAAAACCTGTGGTGCGGTTTTAATTACTTCCAGAGGGATATGCAACTAAACAACCTGTGTGACAAAATGAGAGACCAGCTGTACCCTTTTAGTAACAAATACCTTGCCTTGCTGGCTGTAGCTCCTAAATACCGTATGCAGGGATTCGCCAGCAAAGTTATCCGCCCTATTCTGGCGGAACTAGACCGGAGTAATGTAACATCTTACCTTGAAACCCAAAACTTGCAGAATGTAAATATGTACCGCCGCTGGGGGTATGAAGAAATAGGCCAATTTAATTTGCCCTTAAGCAATATCTCACTTCATGCCATGCTCAGAAAAATCAGAAAGGACTACCATGGAGGAAATTCCTCTTCAATATCTCTACAAGCTGAATAAATCAGATATACCCAAAGCCGCCGGAGTCTGTGCCCGTGCTTTCCATGATGACCCTGTAATGAAGGAAATTTCTAAAGAAGAAGCGAGGATAGATGCTCTTTACCAGATTTTTGAATATATTTTAAAAACCGGTATGGATAGCGGGCAGGCATATGCCAGTTCCGCCAATCTTGAGGGAATAGCCCTTTGGGAACCGAATAATGTCCGCAAAACATTTAACCAGCGTCTCAGGCACTTGTTTTACTTATTTCAGGTACGAAACCAACTGCCTCTTCTGACTGAAATGTCTAGAGTAGATAAAATCAGTCAGACACTACGCAATAAACATGCCCCGGCTATATACTTTCATTTGGCGCTTTTGGCGGTTGACCCCGAATATCAGGGCAACGGAATAGCCGGACATCTGGTACGCCCCATGCTGGACTTTATGAACGAAACCGGTATACCGTGTTATCTGGAAACTCAAAGTGCTCAAAATGTATCCATGTATGAGCATCTGGGTTTCAAACTGCTAGCCAGTCAGGTGATTACAGGTACCAGCCAAACCATATATGGCATGCTGAAAAACCCGGACCGTAAAGTATCCTAAGTATTTGCAGTTCAGCCATTTAAGCCGTAAAACCGGCATACCGAATATATAAAACGTAAAATCAGAATATAAAGAGGGGGCTTTAAAGCCCCCTCTTTATATTCTGACCAATAACATGTCTATTTATATATAGTTTGTTCGCGAGAAGGGCCGATACAAACGGCACTCATCTGGCAGCCGATAAGCTTTTCAATGCGGCAAATATAGGCTTTTGCTGCCTCCGGCAGGTCATCGTAATTTCTAACTTCTTTAGTAGAGCAAAGCCAGCCGGCCATCTCCTCATAAATAGGCTTGCATTTGGCAAGCTCACCCGAATTTGCAGGGAAATATTTTATTATCTTGCCATTAAGCTCATAAGCCGTACAAATAGATATTTTGGGCAGAATATCCATAATATCCAAACGGGTCATTATGGCGGTAGTCATACCGTTTATCTGGCAGCTGAACCGCCCTGCCACCGCATCAAACCAACCTATCCGTCTGGGACGCCCTGTAGTTGTACCATATTCATGGGCTTCATTACGTATGGTATCTCCTGTTTTATCCAGAAGCTCGGTGGGCATTGGGCCTCCGCCAACTCTGGTACTATAAGCTTTGAAAACACCCAGTGTGGCACTGACTGAAGCCGGTCCGATACCTATCCCCAGACAACCGCCAGCCGCCAAAGGCGAACTGGAAGTTCCGTAAGGGTAAGTACCGAAATCAGGGTCAAGCAAAGCTCCCTGAGCGCCTTCCATTATTATCTTTTTGTCTTGGCTGATAGCCTCTTCAATAATATGGGTAGTTTCTCTTATATTAGGGGCTAGTTCTTTACCCCATTTAAGGCAGGTTTCATAAATCTCATCCAGAGAAATGGGGGCCGCATCATAGACTTTGGTAAGTATCTGGTTTTTGCACTCCAGCACATACTCCAGCCGTTCACGCAGGTACTCAGGCAACAGCAAATCACCCACCCGTATGCCCATACGGGCATATTTATCCACGAAGGCAGGCCCTATGCCCCTTCGGGTAGTCCCCAGTGATTTATTGCCTCTGGCCTCTTCTTCAAGCCCGTCTAGTAGTATATGGTAGGGCAAAACCAGATGCGCACGGTCACTGATAAAAACGTTGCTCACATTTACACCGCGGCTGATAAGCTCATTGCGTTCGCGGATAAATACATCAGGGTTTATAACCACCCCGTTACCGATAATGCATTTTACACCGGGATAAAAAACACCTGAAGGAATGATATGAAGTTTAAACTCACCCATAGGGTTTATAACAGTATGACCGGCATTATCACCGCCGGAAAAGCGTACTACGTAATCAGCCTCCTGGGCCAGCATATCTACAACTTTACCCTTACCTTCATCTCCCCACTGTCCACCAACTATTGCTGTAACAGGCATAACTCCCCCAATTCGGCTTTAAACATATTTTATCCCCTCACCCAACTACTAGTTGCCGAGGGGAAACCGATAAAGTTTAACAGATTAGGCTGATAAAGTCACTATCATTTGGTCTGTCGGTAAACATTTGCAAGCCGCTGAATAACAGTTATCAAACTGAGAACACTTACCAAGACCAATACCGGAACGAGTATATTCAGCATCATGCCTATAGCCAGTGCAACCACCCGTTCAGGTCTGGTAAAAAATCCTTCTTTTCCTTCAAGCCCCATGGCTTCGGCTCTAGCCCGTATATAACTGACCAGCAAAGAAAGTGTGAGGGTAATTACCGCCAGCACTACCTCAGTTGTCTGCCCGTTTTGGGAATAAAAAGCGCATACCCCGATAAGAATTGCAGCTTCCGAGACCCTGTCTAAAGTAGAATCAAGCACTGCCCCGAAGCGGGTAACCCTGCCGGTCCGGCGGGCAAGTGCCCCGTCCAGCATGTCAAATACACCTGCCAGCAACATAACTATTCCCGCTAAAAGCAGGTTCCCATTAACTATGATTACAGCCGCCACCAGAGTAATAACAAAACCGATTATCGTAACCATATTTGGGGTAAGACCGGTTTTAGCTAAAAGATTTATGACGGGGTTTGTAATTTTAAGGGCAATTTCTTTACGCCAACTTGCCATACCAGACATTTTATTCAGACTCTTTTCTGCCCTGACCTAAAGGCAATAGTCTAACTATTTACCTTCCGGCCCGTGGTGATTTTTACTTAACACCAAATGGTAGTACTCTTCTACTTTTTTAGCAACCCTTTTCCAGCTATATTGCTGGACTGTCTTTAATCCTTCGGCACTCAGCTCAGATCGCATATCAGGGTGGGTTATGAGTTTTATCAAGGTTTTTGCCAGTTCATCAGCATTTTTAGGAGGAACGAAAAGCCCCTCTTTGTTATCCGTCAGCACACACTGGTATCCTTCAATTCGCGAAGCAACAATAGGCACGCCCAAAGCCATAGCCTCCAAAAGTACAATGCCGAAACTTTCCTGACCGGTAGCCGGAGAACAGTAAATATGGGCTGTCTTATAGTAACGCGGTAAATCATGACAGGAAACCCCGCCTACAAATACCACATCAGAAAGTCCGTGTCTTTTTACCATATTGCGATAATGGCTAATTTGCCGGGGTGTACCCGGCCCTACTATCAGAAGCCTTGTCTGGGGGCACAGGGGCTTAATCTGGGCGTAAGCATCAATAAGATAGCCCAATCCCTTGCGGCTTTCCATTCGCCCCACAAAAAGGATATTAAGCTTGTCATCTATATATTCTGAAAAAGGCTGCACTTCTGTATGGTATAAATCCAGATCTATACCGTTTGGCACAATGGTATATTCACCGGGTATATATTTGGAGGCAAAACGCAAAGCCGCATTTGAAACCGCCATATGACCATGAAGGTTTCGTCTCCGCCGCCGCAGGAAGATTCGGGTAAAAGGCCACCCCAGATTATAACCGGGTTTCCCCTGACTGGCATGGAAGGTAGCCACATTACAGGTTTTGGAGAATCTGAGCATAGCACTGCATAGCATTATCATAAATGGCTCATGCAGATGGATAACATCAAACTTTTCTTCGGCCAGAACTCTCTTTATGCGGTTTTTTAGATTGACCGAAAGGCTGATACGAACAACTGTTCCAGAGGTAGCTAAGGGGCGGGGCTTGCCGACTTGAATAAAATCCGTGCCGTATTCCGCCAGAGACTTTGATGCTGGGGCAATGATGCGAACATCATGCCCCAGCATTTTAAGTTCTTTATAAAGCGAGTTAACGTGGTTAACTACGCCACCCGGATAAGCAAAATCATAAGGACAGACTAAAGCTATTTTCACTGTTAACCGCCAACTAACCTATAGTATCACTAAGGAAGTTCGGGTTATTTCTCTGCCTTCTTCTCAGGCCCCGCCACTTTTTTGGCAGAAGTCTTTTTAATGAACTCAGCGGTCATAAGATGCGCGGCATCATCGGTATACTGAACCGGAGGTGACTTCATGAAATATGAAGAGGGTTCGTTCAGTGAACCAGACATGCCATTATCCATGGCCAACTTACAGCAACGAACAGCGTCAATAACTACACCGGCAGAGTTAGGGCTGTCCCAAACTTCCAGCTTCATTTCCAGATTCAAAGGAACATCACCGAAGGTTCGGCCTTCCATGCGGATATGGCAGAACTTGCGGTCTTCAAGCCACGGCACGTAATCACTGGGACCTACATGGACACAGTCGGGATCCAGCTTGTAGTCAAGCTGTGAAGTAACAGCATTGGTCTTGGAAATTTTCTTGGATTCCAGCCGTTCGCGTTCAAGCATATTCAGGAAGTCAGTGTTACCGCCGAAGTTCAGCTGATAAGTCTTTTCCAGCTTAACACCCCGGTCACAGAAAAGTCTGGTCAGTACGCGGTGGGTAATAGTAGCACCCACCTGTGACTTGATATCATCGCCGATAATAGGTACACCGGCAGTTACAAAACGCTGCTGCCAGTACTTTTCACGGGCAATAAATACCGGTATGCAGTTAACCATACCGCAACCGGCTTCCAAAATCTGTTCCACATACCATTTGGTGGCTTCCTCTGAACCAACGGGCAGATAGTTGATAACAACGTCTGTTTTGGTTTCTTTGAGGATTTTCACAATATCAGCAGTAGAGCCAGGAGCCTTCTGAATAATCTGGGAAAGATACTTGCCCAGACCGTCATGGGTCATGCCGCGCTCAACCTTGATACCCATTTCGGGCACGTCAGTGAATTTGAAGGTATTGTTAGGCTTGGTAAAAATAGCTTCACTAAGGTCTTTGCCGACTTTGTTCTTGTCAATATCAAAGGCAGCAGTAAAGTTAATGTCGCTAACGTGATAACCGCCAAGATTAACATGCATCAGACCTGGAACGAATTCAGTGTCCTTTGCTTTCCGGTAATAGTGAACACCCTGTACTAAGGACGAAGCACAGTTACCAACACCGATAATGGCAACGTTGATTTTACCCAATTTTTTCCGTTCTCTCCTTCCAACAGAAGAGGCTATCCTGAAACGTCATTAACCCTTCAGAAGATAACCTCTGAATAATTTGATACCATCTTTAAGCCCATACGGGCGTTTTTAAAGCCACCTTTAAAGACAAACTAAGTAACTTAGCCTATCCTGAAAACCTTCCCGCCACAAACTGGGCAGGTACCTTGCCAGGCTCCGCGACCATTTTTCAGAGTAACTCTCTTGGCATCTTTGACGTCAATCTTCTTGCGATCCTTGACACAATAAGCCTGTACCATGGCCGGTCTCCTTTCGGGTATTTTGGAATATATCATCTACTATTATAGGCGTATTGTCAAGCATTACAAGTATAATTTTAAGCTAATTTGCATCCGGTTTCGGGCTTTGTCTTATGAAGACTTTAGCCGGATGCCAAGTACCGTCAGTCTCCGGCTGGATTATAGCAACGAAACTGTTTTCAGCATTGTATACGGCCACAGCCTCAGGTTTGTCAATCCTATCCAGTGTTATCTCCAGACCATTTACCAAGCGGGTTATATTCTTTTCATCAAGGGAAACTCTTGGCAGATGCCCGATGGCTGTCTCCAGCGGGAGGAGAATACCTGCCAGTTTCCCGTCACATTTTGCGGCCTCAAGGTCAGCAAAATCCAGAGAGTTTGCCAGATTAAACTGGCCATATGCCTCTCTTACCAGAGATTTCAGATACGCCCCGCAACCCAGTTTTCTACCCAAGTCAAAGGCCAGAGAACGAATATATGTGCCGTGTCCGCATTCTATCCGTACACGCAGTACCGGTGAAGTGTAGTTAAGCAGTTCAATGCCATAAATTGTGGCTACCCGGGGAATTCTTTCAACCTCTATCCCTTGCCTTGCCAGATTGTAAAGACGCATCCCGCGGTGTTTTACGGCACTATACATAGGGGGAATTTGGATTATCTCACCCTGAAAATCCATCAAAGTTTTATATATCATTTCACGGGTAACATAGTCACAGGTTTTGCGGAAAGTGATTTCGCCTTCGCTGTCATAGCTATCCGTCTCCACTCCCAGCTCTATTTCAGCCAGATATGTCTTGCTGACGGAAGACAGATACTCTATAAGACGGGTAGATCTTCCCAAAAACACCGGAATTACTCCGGTTGCATACGGGTCAAGAGTACCCCCATGCCCTACCCTTTTTTGGGAATAAATACGCCTGACTTTTGCAACTACATCAAATGAGGTTATCCCGAAAGGTTTGTTGATATTCAGGATGCCGTCCATGGCTAATCTTCAGGCTGGTGGTGAATGACCTGGTCTATAAGGGTATTCAGGCGAACACCCCTTTCAATGGTAATGTCCCATACAAAATGGAAAACCGGCATATAGCGTATATCAGTCTTTTTGGCTATTTCAGTACGGAAAAATCCGGCCGCTGCATTCAAAGCGGCCAGTATTTCATCTTTGTGTTCATCACCTGCCAGATGGCTCACATACACATTGGCATGGCGCATATCTTCAGATATGTCTACTTCATTTACAGACAACAGCGTGTCCAGACGCGGGTCACGAATCTCTTTTTGCAGGAGGGCGCTTATATCCGCCCTGAACAGCTGGTTAAGTTTCTTTATTCGCCGTGACATTATCGTGATTTTTCCTTGTGATAAAATTCTAAAATATCACTCTTCTGGAACTCATTGAAATCTTTCAGGCCTACGCCGCATTCATAGCCGGCCACTACTTCTTTAACATCTTCCTTAAAGCGGCGAAGACTGTTGCTGGGGGCGTCTACTATGACTTCACCACCCCGCAGAAGCCTTACCTGAGAGTTCTTTACCAGTTTGCCTTCCAGTACCATACAACCGGCAATAGAGAGCTTTTTGGTGCTTTCAAAGACTGCCCGCACTTCGGCCCGGCCGTCAATAACTTCTTTGATGGTAGGTTCAAGCAAACCTTGCAGGGCCTTGTCCACATCTTCTATCAGCTTGTAGATAATATCATAATGCCGAATATCAATGTCTTCGGCATCAGCCAAACGCTGGGCATTAGTTTCTATACCGGTGCTAAAGCCGATAATCAAACCGCCTGAAGCCATAGCCAGCATAACGTCACTCTCGGTAACGTTACCGGCGCCGCTGCGATTAATATTTATCTTTATCTTGTCAGTGCTAAGTTTTTCTAAAGAATCTTTAATGGGCTCAAGACTGCCCTGAACATCGGTCTTGAGTATTATGTTAAGTTCCTTTATGTTACCTTGGCTAACCTGATCATAAACATTAGTAAGGCTGACTGCGTTTGTTTTACGGGTGCTCTGGCTATTTTCGTTAACCATATCCCGGGCCTGTTTTTCAGTGGCCACAGCTATAATCTTATCACCCACCTGAGGCACACTCTCCATACCCAACAAAGCTACCGGAGTGGAAGGTTCAGCCTTTTTGATGCGTTTGCCCACATCGTTAAACATAGCTTTGACCCGCCCCCAAGTATTGCCGGCAACCACAGTATCACCCAGTTTAAGGGTACCGCTTTGCACCAGTACTGTAGCCATCGGGCCTTTGGTTTTATCCATTTCAGCCTCAATAACTACACCGCTGGCAGGTTGATTGGGATCAGCTCTTAGATCTTCAAGTTCTGCTATAAGCAAAACTGCTTCCAGCAGTTCGTTAATGCCTTTGTTTTCACGGGCAGATGTCGGGATTGCCAGCGTGTCACCGCCCCACTCCTCCACCACCAGCCCGACTTCAGCCAGCTGTTGTTTAACCCTGTCAGGATTGGCTTCGGGTTTATCCATCTTGTTTATAGCTAAAATAATGGGAACACCGGCCGCCTTGGCATGATCCAAGGCTTCCAGAGTCTGGGGCATAACACCATCATCAGCAGCAACTACCAGAATAGTAATATCGGTAGCCTGAGCACCTCTGGCACGCATGGCAGTAAAAGCTTCGTGACCGGGGGTATCCAGAAAAGTTATCTTATGGCCCTTTATTTCCACCTGATAAGCACCAATATGCTGGGTAATACCGCCTACTTCTTTTTCCATGACGTTAGTAGAGCGTATGGCATCAAGCAAACGGGTTTTACCATGGTCTACATGACCCATTATCGTTACTACCGGCGGGCGAAGAGGGAAGTTGCTCAGTTTTTCTTTGGCAGGTGAAGCTTTTTTAGCGGCACTCTTTTTCAGAATCTTAAGCTTGGCCTCAAAACCAGCCGCCTCTATCACACCTTTGGCTATATCAAAATCTATAACCTGATTTATATTAGCCATAATGCCTTTACGCATCAGGGCTTTGATAACTTCGACAGGGTTTGTTTCCAGGCTATCAGCCAGTTCTTTTACCGATACCGCTGCCCCAAGTTCAATAATCTTGACCGGAGGTGCAACTTCAGTTTTGGCGCTTGGTTTACTTGTCTTCTCTACCATTTTCTTTCACCTCACACACTTCGCGCCCATATTTTAACAGTTCTTCGCGATTTTCCGGTGTTATGGCAATCTTTAAAGCATGGGTAATATAACTGCCTTTTAAACCGGATTCCCAGCAGGCCATATCTCTGCACAAGTAAGCACCTCGTCCTTCCAGACGACCGCTATGGTCTACCCTTACGTCATTATCTTCTGTTCTCACCAGCCGCACAAGGTCTGCTTTAGCTTTCTCGGTACGGCAGGCGATACAGGTCCGCATGGGCACAAATTTAGAAGTCAATTTCCTCTGATTCATATTCCGTTACATTCCGCCGTTTTTTGCCCTTAAGCTTGATACCATCTTCAGCGGTATCTTTACCTTTGACAGTCTTTTTCTTGTTCTTGCTTTTGTTCTTATCATCAATGACAACTTCACGTCTGGGAAGCAAGTCTTCGGCAAAACGCAGTTTGACCGAATCACCCCCGGCCGCTTTATCAAGCACATTCAAAGGCACTACCACACCCTGCTCTTCAGGCACAGATTCAGCCTTCGCAGGTGTTTCTTTAGCCACAGGTTCTATTATTGTATCGGCAGGTAACACCTTTTCAACAGGTACGGTTTCGGTCTTTGAAACAGCTGCTATTACAGGTTGTTTTTCAACAACTTTTTCAGTTATTTTGGACTTTGAAATTTCTTCTTGCTGGCGGGCTGCCACTTCGGCCCGTTCAACATCTTCATCAGAAGCACTCTTTATGTCAATCCGCCAACCAGTCAGCTTAACTGCCAGACGTACATTCTGACCCTCTTTACCGATACCTAAACTAAGCTGGCGGTCAGGTATGACCACAATGGCAGATCTTTCAGCTTCATTCAGGATAACCTTGGTCACCTGGGCAGGGCTGAGTGAATTGGCAATAAAAGAAGCTATTTCGCTACTCCATGCAACCACATCTATCTTTTCGCCGTTTAACTCGCTGACAATATTCTGGATACGAATACCACGTAAACCCACACAACAACCCACCGGGTCAATTCCGGGTTGAAGGGCACCTACAGCCACTTTAGAGCGTGAGCCTGCCTCGCGGGCAACAGCCTTTATCTCTACCAGCTGATTAAAAACTTCAGGAACTTCCATTTCAAATAAACGGCGTACCAGACCGGGATGAGAACGTGAGACAATAACTGAAGGCCCTTTGGCTGTTTTTGCCACGTCCACCACGTAAACCTTTATCCTCTGTCCGGCACGATACCTTTCGCCATAGGCCTGTTCATTAGCAGGCATTATAGCCTCTACTCGGCCGATATCCACCGTAATTTGTTTGGGTTCTATACGCTGTACCACACCAACCAGAGTATCTCCCGCCTTGGAGGCATATTCATCAAAAATAGCGGTGTTTTCAGCCTCATGCAGACGCTGGAGAATAACCTGTTTGGCTGTCTGGGCGGCAATGCGCCCGGCATCAGCCGGAGTATCTTCAACCATCATCAAGTCGCCTATCTTGGCATCAGCTTTGAGCCTTTTAGCCTCAAGCAAACGCATTTCCTGGCGGCTATCTATCACTTTTTCAACTACTTGCTTTTCGGCCATGACTTTTACTTTGCCGGTAAGCTGGTCTATCTTCACCGTGATATTCTGGTTTGGAGCAAAGCTCTCTTTACGATAAGCCGATACCAATGCCGACTCAACGGTAGCAAGTACTACTTCTTTTGGCAGATTCTTTTCTGCCGAGAGCTGGGTGATAGCGAGCAAAAAGTCGCTTTTCATCTCGGTTCTGTATCCTCCTCAGTTTATCCCGATACAACAAAAAAGTGGGTTTGAACCCACCTCAACAACGCGATTTAGCTTTTGCAGTAGTATAACACAAACCCTATATATTGGCAACATACAAGGCCTTAAAACCAGTTAAATATATCCCGTTGACACCCTTTAGGCTTGCCTGTAACATTAACTATTATGCTCGCAAAAGTATCAAGTTGCGCTCTTATAGGACTGGAAGGCACTATTGTTGAGGTAGAAGCCGATATCTCTGCCGGATTGCCCTCATTTACCATTGTAGGGCTGCCGGATACCGCTATTCAGGAAGCCCGCGAGCGGGTAAGGGTTGCTATACGAAACTCCGGATTCACTTTTCCTGTTAAACGTATTGTAGCCAATCTGGCACCGGCTGATTTTAAAAAAGCCGGCCCTGCTTATGACCTTTCCATAGCTTTAGCGATTCTTATAAGTTCCGAACAGCTAAAGGCTGATACCAGTCAGACACTTTTTCTGGGAGAACTTTCCCTGGATGGTAGTCTTCGCCATACCAGCGGCATTTTGCCTATGGTCGCTTTGGCTTACCAGAAAGGTTACACCAATATCATTGTGCCCGCTTGTGATGCCCGCGAAGCCTCACTGGTAGAGGGTGCCAGTATATTGCCTTTTACAACCCTGAAGGAAATAACGGAATACCTGCAGGGTGACCGTGCTGCCCCCAAGCTAAGCGAATTTAAAGAAGAATTAAAAGGTACCCCCCCTGCGAATTATGTGGATTTAGCATATATAAAAGGGCAGGAGAATGTAAAACGGGCGCTGGAAGTAGCCGCTGCCGGCGGACACAATATGGTAATGACCGGCCCTCCCGGAAGCGGGAAAACCATGCTGGCACGGGCTTTGGTCTCTATTCTCCCCACTATGACCAGTGCTGAAGCTTTGGAGGTTACCAAGATATACAGTATTGCCGGTCTGTTACCGCCAAATATTCCGCTTATACATAGCCGCCCTTTACGCGCCCCACATTACACTATTTCCTCTGCCGGGCTGGTAGGTGGAGGCACTTTTCCTAAACCGGGAGAAATCAGCTTAAGCCACCGCGGTGTCCTTTTTCTGGATGAATTGCCGGAATTCGGTCACAGCCTGCTGGAACTTCTGCGTCAGCCGCTTGAAGATAAAACCGTAACTATAAGCCGGGCACAGGGCAGCGTCAGCTTTCCGGCTAACTTTATGCTGGTAGGTGCTATGAATCCCTGCCCTTGCGGATTTTATGGTGACAATGTTAAACGGTGTACCTGCCCGCCGGGTTTGGTAACGCGTTATCAAAGGCGAATAAGCGGCCCGTTTTTAGACAGGGTAGATATAGTCATAGATGTGCCCCGCATAGAATACGAAAAACTTTCCAGTGACCGGCTTGGGGAATCATCAGAAATCGTCAGCCGAAGGGTGGAAAATTGCCGCAATATCCAGCTGGAACGTTTTGCCAAGTACAAAATATTGTCTAACGCGGAGATGACACCGGCAGAAATACGTCAGTTTTGCACTATGGAAGATACCGCCCAGAATTTGCTGCGTTCGGCTACCAAACAGCTTTTCCTGTCTGCCAGAGCCTATCACCGCATACTGAAATTATCCCGCACCATTGCTGACCTTGAAAATAATGATATAATCAAAGCACATCACTTGGCCGAAGCTATACAATACAGGCCACGCTGGCAGGTATAAAATGAAGGAACCACTAATTCTTCAAACACCCCGCCTGGAATTGGTCCCGGCAAATGCCGAAATGCTGAATTGCGAAATTCAGGGACAGAAAGAGTTGGGGCAATTACTGGGAGCCGAAATTCCGGCCAACTGGCCGCCGGAAGGCTATGGCTGCGAAACTTTAAAACGGTTATTGACAAAATATGAAGCAAGCAGGTTCAAGACCGGTTATCTCAATTGGTATATCATCCTGAACCCGTCCGGTACTCACCGGGAGCTTATCGGGCAGGCAGGGTTCAAAGGGGAACCCACCCCCGAAGGCCGCATGGAAATTGATTATTCCATACTGGAGCATTATCAGCACCACGGGTACGCCATGGAAGCTGTTCACAGCCTAATAGGCTGGATACTGCAGGACCCAAGTGTCAAAGAGATTATAGCCCAGACTTATCCGGAATCTATTGCCGCCCAGAAACTTCTGGTAAAAATAGGGTTTAGCGCTTCGGGTAAAGGCCTTGAACAAGGCACAATACTTTTTGTACTTCCCCGTGAAGACTATAAAACCGATCTGCCTGTAATGGCTGAAGGAGAAAAAACCGTGAAAGAAGACCTCAAAGCTAATTCCCGTAAAGCTGCTGAGAGTTTTGGTGAAATGCTGGCCGCCTTCGGAAGCGCCGTTAGCGAGATATTCAATGACCCTTCTTTAAAAGACAAGGCCAAAGAATTTGGCAAGAGTGTTTCAAGTTCGGCGGAAGCAGTAACTGACCGTTTTAAAGATGAGGAGATAAAGGTAAAGTTTAAAGAAGTGGGTGATGCTGCCCAGAGTTTCGGCAAGAACGTGAGCAATATTTTCAAGGACGATAAAAAAGAACCCAAAAAGTCTGACAAAGAGGAGTAGTTTATCGGCCGTATTCTTTACAAATAATACTTAACGGAAGCATTTTACAGGCATAAATGCATTCTGATATGTCGTATGCCGTCTTCTA
>NZ_JBAZDW010000020.1:0-24037 GCF_041654235.1 Dehalococcoides sp.
TACATTCAATAAGTCCGCGGGAAACAGCTGTGTCAAAATCCAGACGGGATACCGAAGGGTTATCTCCCAGTTTGGCTATTTCTGTTTCAATGGCAGTTATCATGTAGGTAGGGGCACTTGCTCCGTTCGCTGATTTTACTTTAAATCCGTTCCAGATGGCGGGGTTGTGGCTGGCGGTAATTATTACGGCACCCGCGGCTTTCAGGTTTACCACCCCATGGCTGATTACTGGTGTAGGGGTGGGGCATGAACCAAAATAGGTTTTTATGCCGCTGGCCGCCATTACTTCGGCAACCAAACGGGCAAAATCCGCTGAGGCAAAGCGGGTATCGTAGCCGATTACCAGAGAAAGGTTATCGGGGCTGGTATTTTTCAGGTAAGCGGCAGTAGCTTGGGCACAGACAGAGACATTTTCAAAGGTGAAGTCTTTGGCAATAATGCCGCGCCAGCCATCAGTACCGAACTTAATTTGGCTTGTTATTTTGGCTGTCCCCCTTGAAGAATTTGCTTAACATAAAGATAATAGCCCCCAGAATAAGCACTACCGGCAGGAAGAGCACAATAATGACGAAAGTAAGTCCTGCCAGCCCCATTACGGTAGCCAGCATTATCACAGCCAGTTCAACCACAATTGCCCCAAAGAAGGCCAGCAATAAAGTTTTAATCACAAGCACACCTTCCTGTCGGTAGTAATATTTTTATTTGGATACGCTTAGAGATTCTATGGTTGCCTTTATGGCATCTACCTTATCCAGCCGTTCCCACGGCAGGTCCAGTTCCGGGCGTCCCAGATGCCCGTAAGCAGCAGTTTGGCGGTAGATAGGGCGGCGAAGCCCCAGGTTACGGATAATGGCTTCCGGCCGCAGGTCAAAGTGCTTCTGGATAATGGATAAGATATCCTCATGGTTCATGCGGGCGGTGTTAAAGGTTTCAATGGAAACTGACAAAGGGTGGGCAACACCGATAACATAGGCCACCTGAATTTCCAGCCGATCTGCCAGTCCGGCAGCTACCAGATTTTTGGCAATATATCTGGCCATATAGCAGGCGGAACGGTCTACCTTGGTGGGGTCTTTTCCGGAGAAAGCACCGCCGCCATGGCGGGCAAAACCGCCGTAGGTATCTACCAGAATTTTGCGTCCGGTAAAACCGGTATCTGAAACCGGACCGCCCACTACGAAGCGGCCGGTGGCATTTACATAATACTCGGTTTTTTCGTCTAGCAAATTGGTAGGGATAATAGGTTTAATAACATCACGGATAATGTCAGCCTGAATTTTTTCGGTAGTTATATCCGGGTCATGCTGGGCACCTATAACTACGCTGCTTATCCTTTTAGCTTTGCCGTTATGATATTCCACCGTTACTTGGCTTTTGCCGTCAGGTCGCAGATAGGGCAGAGTGCCATTTTTGCGTACTTCTGCCAAACGCTTGCTCAGGCGGTGGGCCAGAGAAATGGGCAGGGGCATATATTCCGGGGTTTCGGTGCAGGCATAACCAAACATCATGCCCTGGTCACCGGCACCGGTCAGGTCAAGTTCGTCTACCTGTCCGCTCTTGGCCTCCTGAGATTTGTTTACCCCCAAAGCTATGTCAGGAGACTGGCGGTTTATAGAAGTAAGTACGCCGCAGGTGCGGTCATCAAATCCGTATTCGGGCTTGATGTAGCCGATATCTTTTATCACCCCTCTGACCAGTTCGGGTATTTCCACATAGCAGCTGGTGGTGATTTCGCCCATGACTACTACCAGACCATTGGTTACGGCAGTTTCACAGGCAACATGGGCAGTGGGATCTTTGGCTATGATAGCGTCCAGAACTGCGTCTGAAATCTGGTCGCAAATCTTGTCCGGATGTCCTTCGGTAACTGATTCCGAAGTGAAAAGATATTTTGAAGAATTCCCAAAGGTCTGAGACATCATTTCTCCTTAAGTTCCTTCCTGCCAGCTAGACAGATATTTTATTTGTTCTGCGCTAAGGGTATCTATACTGATGTTTAAAGAGGCGAGCTTGGTTGCCGCTACTGCCCGGTCAATTTCTTCAGGTACGGCGTAAACTTTCTTTTCCAGCTTGGTATGGTTTTTTACCAGATATTCCAGTGAAAGAGCCTGATTGGCAAAGCTCATATCCATTACGGCGGCCGGGTGACCTTCTGCAGCAGCCAGATTTATCAGACGGCCTTCACCCAGCAGGTAAATCCTTCGCCCGTCCTTCATTTTATATTCCTCAACCGAGGGACGGATAGTATCCTTGCCGCAGGAAAGTGATTCCAGAGCGGGGATATTTATTTCGCTGTTGAAGTGGCCGCTGTTAGCCAGGGTTGCACCGTCTTTCATTACCTTGAAGTGATCTTTGTCTATAACGTGCTTGTCTCCGGTAACGGTTATAAAAATATCACCCAGTTTGGCAGCCTCTGCCATGGGCATTACGCTGAACCCGTCCATAACAGCTTCCAGAGCCTTCACCGGGTCAACTTCAGTAACTATTATATGAGCACCCATGCCTTTGGCCCGCATGGCAACTCCATGTCCGCACCAGCCGTAACCCACCACTACCACAGTTTTGGATGCCCAAAGAAAGTTGGTAGCCCGGGTAATACCGTCCAGTGTACTTTGGCCGGTGCCGTAGCGGTTGTCAAACATGTACTTGGTCTTGGCGTCATTTACCGCAATAATCGGGTATCGGAGTTTGCCGCTGTCAGCCAGTGCCCGCAGGCGGATAACTCCTGTAGTAGTTTCTTCCGTACCGCCAAGTATACCGTTTAAAAGTTCAGTTCTCTGGCTGTGCAAGGTAGCCACCAGGTCTGCCCCGTCATCTACGGTCAGCTGGGGTTTGGCATCCAGGGCGGCGGCAATATGACGGTAGTAGCTTTCGTTATTTTCGCCGTGGATGGCAAAGGTATTTATGCCGTGTTCTACCAGAGCGGCCGCGGTCTCGTCCTGAGTGGAGAGAGGGTTGGATGCACACAAGGTCAGGTCTGCACCGCCTGCTTTCAGTACCAACCCCAGGTTTGCGGTTTCAGTAGTGATATGCAGGCAGGCCGCTATGCGTATGCCCTTGAAAGGTTTTTCTTTTTCAAAGCGCTCCTTGATAAGGGATAGTGTCTTCATCTCTCGTCCGGCCCAGTCTACCCGTTTTTTACCCAGAGCGGCCAGAGACATATCCTTGACATCAAAATTTGGCATTACTACTTCATTCTCCTTGATTGGATTTAAAAAATTCCAGTATGTCAGAAAGTTGTTTATCTGTTGATTTTGAACTATCAATTATAACATGATTTGGTTGAACAGCCAGAGGTTCCAAGGCCTTAATTTGCTTCAAATATACTTCCCAGCGTCCGTCAGAGACGCTGGGTTTGTCTAGACGCTTTTCAAGCCTTTTTTGAGCCAGTTCAGGGGTCAGTTTTACCTCCAGTATCACAAACCCTGCATTGTTCCGTCGGGCACATTCTTCAGCCTGCTTTCGCTGATGCTCCTTGAGAAAAGTGGCATCAAGTATGACTGAATATCCCTCTTTCAGGGCATCTTCGGCCTGGGCATACATAGCCTGATAGGTATTTTGGGTCATCTCCGGCGAATATATGCCTTGGTCTGTATCTTCGAAGTGGTGCTGGCAGCAATCTATGCCTGCCAGACCCTTGCGGACAATATCCGAAGAAATTACCACCGAGCCTGATATTTTGGCCAGACTCTGAGCCAGAGTGCTCTTGCCGCAGCCGCAGAACCCCATTGTTATAAAGAGGGTTGGTTTGGATCTGGCGTAGAAATCCGCCAGGTGGTAATAGTTTTTGGATTTCTGGGCGTACTTATCCTTTTCAGCTTCGGATATGTACGGGTCATCCAGTTTGAAGCCTTCCACCTTGCCTCGGATATAAGCCCGGTAGCATTTATAAAAACGCAGCAGTTTAAAGAGGTCTTTATCCCCGCTTTTTTTGATATAGCTGTTTATAAACTGGCGTGAAAGGTCAGCCCTGCCGTAATGGTCCAGATCCATGGCTAAAAAGGCTACTTCGGAAGCTACATCTCCATAGCGGAAACGGTCATTGAACTCTATGCAGTCATATATGCAGATATTGTCCATGAAGCAGATATGGGCGGCATGCAGGTCTCCGTGGCAGTCACGTATCTTGCCCCTGTTTACCCGTTCATTGAACATGGTTTGGTTTTTAGATATAAAGCTGCGGGTAAAAGAACTGATTCGGGCATATTCTTGGGGGCTTACGGTGATGCCCACTTTACTGCCGGTTTGTTCAAAATTTTCTTCGGTATTGTATTTTATAGCTTCAAGATTGCCGTATTTTTGCACTTCGGCATCGGTTCTGGCGGTTTGATGGAAAATGGCCAGTTTCTCAGCCAGTTTTTCCAGCATCCCGCTGCTGACACTGCCTGTTGACAGCAGATTTACAAGCATGCGGCCTTCGGGTAATCTTCGCATTTTCAGGGTATATTCCACCACCTCCCCACATCCACCCAGCGAATAACCCCCCTCATTTTTAATAATAGGTAAAACCTCAAGGTAAGCGTAGTCACACAAACGGCGGTTTAAGAGCAGTTCTTTTTCAGACAGGGCTTTGCGTCCGGAAAGTTCAGAGTAGTCCAGATAGCCCAGATTAACCGCTTTCTTGGTTTTATAAGCAAAATGGTCAGTCAGGAAAACAAAAGACATCTGGGTTTGCACCAGTTCTACTTTGGTAGTAGGTTCGGGGTAAAAATCAGGCCTGAGCATAGCCTGAGCGTACAGAGGCAAATCAGACATCAACTTTCCTTGCTGACCATTCGGGCGAAGCATTTAAAAGAACGGTCATATGTTTTTTCAACATTATCCGGAAAAGCACAGGCCGGAAGCCCGTCCATAGCCAGATGATAGGATATGCAACGGCAACACTTGCCTTTCCTTTCACAGGGTTCATAGGTACAGTTGCAGTTTATTTTATTAAGTTCGGTTGCACAGTTCATACTGTTCCGTGTTTCCTTCTAAGCAGGGCGGAAAGTTCAGCGAGCAGTTCGGGAGCCCGTTCAGCCGCATCCAGACTCTTTAAACCCAGACCGCAGGCCGGGGTGATAAGTGAGTGGCGGGCAAGCTCAGCAAAGGGCAGGCCTTTGCTGTCAAAGTGGGACATGGCCGCTTCCAAACGGTCCTTCAGGCTGGCGGCAGTTTCTTCCTTCAGGGCTTTTTCGTCTGTGGGTACAATCCCCCAAGCAACCGCCCCGCCCCTTTTGATAAAAGCTTGGAGTGCATCAGTATATATAGCCAGCGAATCTGCATAGGCATAGGTGTCAAAGTTTATAATATCCACGCTGGTATCCATCAGGATAGACCAGTCCGTATTGCCGCAGCAGTGCACCCCTTTCAGGCCGGATATGCCTGAAAAGACTTCTTCAAACATGCCGGTCACCTGTTCACGGGAAAGAGGCAGGTAAGCTGACCCGTAGGCGCTCATGGCAGGTTCGTCAACAAAGATAATGGTGTTACGGCAGATTTTTTTAAGGAAATGTTCCTGCCAGGACGCTTTCAGCTTAAGGAGTTTGGTTGCCGCGTCCGAAAGCACTTCGTCATACAGGATATCCTTGCCCGAAGGGTCTTTGATAGACATGCAGTATGTCAGCGGTCCGGTAATATGCCCTTTAACCAGCTTGGGGGAGAGGTTGCTGCGGGATGCCAGTTCATAAAGACCGGCGGCATATTCCACCCCGATGGGGAATTTATTAAAATCATTATCCAGATAAGCCTGATAAAGGCTTTCAAGTTCACCCTCAAAACCAGAATTTGGTTCAATCCACATCTTGTCCTGATTGATATTTACCCCCGGCAATCCCTGGCTGAACTGGGCGGACATGCCTTCCAGATAGCTTCTTCGTGGCAACTGCGGCCAGACAGGTATGTCCCGAAGGTAATGGGTAATAATATCCACCGCTGCCTTCGGGTCTGTATGGGGCATACTACCTATCATGGTAGGCAGAAAATAAAAATCGGTCTTAGTCATTCTCACTCACTGCAGGCATGTATTTATCAATTATTAAAGCTAACTCGTGTTTACGGGTATTTGGCACTGCCTCCGGGGAAGTCATGATAGCATGGGAGAGGGCGGTACTGCATTCGCAGTTTCTGGTTGAAGAAATTCGCCCTATGGCCAGTTTTATTATCTCTTTTGAAAGGTTTATATTGCCGCGCAGGGTGGCTATTACTTTATCTACCGTTACGGCTTCTTCTTCCTCGTGCCATGCATCGTAATCTGTGGCACAGGCGATAATAGCGTAACAGATTTCGGCCTCTCTTGCCAGTTTAGCTTCAGGCAGAGCAGTCATGCCGATAACATCTGCCCCCCAGCTTTTGTGGAGACGGCTTTCAGCTTGAGTAGAAAAGGCAGGCCCTTCCATAACCACATAAGTGCCGCCGTTATGCACATTTGCACCCGCCTCCTTGGCACACTCAAACAGCAGTTTACGCAGATTGGGGCAAAAGGGCTGGGAGAAAGCTATGTGGGCTACAATACCCTTGCCGAAGAATGTATTAGTACGCTGGCTGGTGCGGTCTATCAGCTGGTCCGGGATTAAAAGGTGTCCCGGCTTAACCTCTTTTTTGAAACTGCCAACCGAGTTTATAGCTATAATGTGTTCCACCCCCAAGCTTTTCAGGGCATATATATTGGCGCGGGAGGGGATTTCAGACGGGAGTATGCGGTGTCCCCGCCCGTGTCTGGGCAGGAAAGCCACCCCAACCCCGTTTAAGTTTCCGGTAACGATAATATCTGAGGGCTTGCCGAATGGAGTATCCAGGGTATGTTCGCGGATATCGGTCAGCCCCTCAATATCATACAGCCCTGTTCCCCCGATAACCCCTATTTTAGCGTAGTGTGTCATACTAGACCTCCTCAGGTTTTTATGCCTTCTATCAGGTAGTTTTGCCAAGCTGTTCGGCAAAAATTCTTGCCTTTTTACTCACCCCGCCGTATTATCCCGTTTTCGGTTATAAAGGCGGCTATAAGATTGGCAGGGGTTACGTCAAAGGCGGGGTTGGCTACGTCTATATTTTCCGGGGTTATGCGTTGCCCCCTTAGGTAGGTTATCTCTTCAGGTTTGCGTTCTTCTATAACTATATCATTGCCTGATTCAATGGATTTATCAAAGGTGGAACTGGGTGCAGCTACGTAAAAGGGTATGCCGTGAGCCAGTGCCAGCACTGCCAGAGAGTAAGTGCCTATCTTGTTGGCGGTGTCTCCGTTTCGGGCAATGCGGTCAGCTCCCACTACCACCGCATTGATTACTCCTTTTTTCATAAAGTGCCCGGCCATGCTGTCGGTAATCAGCTTGAATGGTACGCCGGCTTCTTTCAGTTCCAATGCTGTCAGGCGTGCCCCTTGCAGAAGGGGGCGGGTTTCGGTAGCGAAGGCAGATATACCCTTGTTCTGCTGATGTGCGGCTATAATCACCCCCAGAGCTGTGCCGTAACCCGCTGTGGCCAGCGGGCCTGCGTTGCAGTGGGTAAGTACCGTCCAGCCCGGTTGTATCAGGTCTGCACCGAAAGTGGATATTTTGCGGCTGGCTTCTTCTTCCTCCCGGTGGATTTTTAGCGCTTCGTCTACCAGAGATATTTTTACCTGTGAAACGTCTGTACCCGAAGCTACCACATGGTCCATGCGTTCCACTGCCATGAACAGGTTTTTGGCGGTGGGGCGGGTGGAGGCAATCTCGGCTGATATCTGCTGGTAAAGGGGCAGGAACTCACTGCAATAGCGTGTTTCTATACTCAGTGCCCCCAAAGCTATACCATAAGCCGCCGCCACACCTATAGACGGTGCTCCCCTTACCCGCAGGGTCTTGATAGCCTCGGCAACGGCATGGTAATCATTTAGTTCAAGATATTTTTCTTCCAGCGGCAACAGGGTTTGGTCAAGTATTATCAGGCGGTTATTCCGCCATTCAATTGCTTTCATATTAACTGCGCATAGTCCTTCCGAATATTATTGTCCCCAGGGCGAAAACAGCTACTGTCCAGATAGCCAGTATACCCACTTCGCCGCTTACGGCTGAAAAATCTGCCCCGCGTAATATTACCAGACGTGACGCCTCAATGGCATGGGAGTAAGGGAAGGCATAGCCCAGTCCTTTGAGTATATCAGGCATAAACTGGATAGAAAACCAGGTGCCGGATACTATGGCAAGAGGCATGGAGAAAAACCAGCTGATAGATTCTGACTGGTTTTCGCTTTTGGAAAATCCGGCAATTACCATGCCTATGCCTATGCTGGATAATCCTGTCAGGAAGAATATCAGGAAAGCCAAAGCTATATTACCCATTATATCCATGCCGAACAGGTAACCCAGCAACATGAAAAATATAATTTGGATTATACAGATAAGGGTCATGCTAAGCGAATATCCCAGTATGAAATCCACAGGGCGGCTGGGGGTAGTCAGCATCCTTGACATAAAACCTTTTTCTTTATCCCGTACTATTATTCTGGCAGAGGTGGGTATGAGTATAAGCAGCCCGAATACGATAATACCGGGTGAGATAAAATCTATGTTGGTTATCTTGTTTTCAATATTTACCGGCTGGGCATTTACGTTCAGGGGTATTTCTATTTTAGCAAAGGCGCGGGTAACCACGTTTAGCTGTGAGAGTATTTCACTTGCAGCCTGAATATCACTTTCGTCATAGGTTACATCAAGATATATGTTACCGCCTGTTCCTGCCCAGAGCTTGCTTACTTCCTGTCCGAACCCGGCCGGGATTATGATGTATGCCCGTATGTCAGACTGTTTAAGCTGGGTCAGAGCCTCTTCAGGGGTGTTTATATAAATAATTTCATAGCTGGGTACTTCGGAGAGGGCCTCATCTGCAAATGCACTGGAAAGCGGGGTCTGGTCATTATCTACTACCCCAATCTGGTAACTGGCACTGCCTCCACCGGAGAAAGCAAAACCGAAAAGAAGCATAAACATAAGGGGGAAACCCAGCAGAAAACCCAGCGCCATGGGATCACGATATGTTTCCTTGAGGGCGCGGATACCTAACTCCCAGAATCTCATTCCCGTAGCTCCTTTCCGGTCAGTTTCAGGTAAACATCTTCAAGGCTGGGGTCTTTTATCTGGGCGGAGCGAATTGTCGCCCCGGCATTTTGCAGGCGGTTTACTATCTCGTTAAATTCCAGATGCTCTGCCGAAATGGAAAGAGTGCCGCCTGAAAACTCCACTTTGGGGTAGAAATTCTTCAAATCAGCCACCATTCTTTGGGAGATATTAAATGCCTGTACCCTCATGGTGGGTTCTTTTATCAGGCTTTGTTTCAGTTCTACCGGTGTGCCCAAAGCAACTATCCTGCCTTGATCCATAATGCCTATACGGTCTGCCAGGTGGTCTGCTTCTTCCATGTAGTGGGTGGTAAGGAGTATGGTCTTCTTCCCTTTTAAGGATTCTATATATTCCCACATGGCGTGGCGTACCTGCGGATCCAAGCCCAAAGTGGGTTCGTCCAGAAAGACTACATCCGGGTTATGGATAAGTGCCATCATTATGCTTAGGCGGCGCTTCATACCTCCGGAAAAGGTGTGTACCTGACTTTTAGCCCTGTCTTCCAGCCCCATTATTTCCAGAAAGCGGGGTATCCATTCCTTGAGTTTTGCAGGGTCTATATGGTTCAGTTTGCCGAAGAGTTCCAGATTTTCTACCGGTGTCAGGTGGTCTGAAATGGCGGTTTCCTGTGGGGAACTGCCGATAATAGATTTGACTTGGTAGCCTTGGGTGTTTATATCAAAACCCATTACCCGGGCTGTTCCGCTGGTGGGTTTTAATAAACAGCAAAGCATATTGATGGTGGTGCTTTTGCCTGCTCCGTTTGGTCCCAGCAGGGCAAACAGTTCACCCTTGCGGATGTTCAGGTTGAGTTTGTCCACCGCCAGAAGCTGCCCGTAGGAACGGCTTAAATCCAAAGTTTCAATAGCCGGTATATCCGGCTGTGCTTTTGAAGTGGCGGCCATATATGTGCCTCCCATCTCAAATAATGGCCTAATTATAGCACAAGGCAGGTGTTTTTTTGACAAAATGCAGGCCTGTATTATAAGCTTGGCCAAATGCCGAATATCAAATATACTCTGGAAGATTTACGGGTTAATCCCGGTTTAAAATTGCCGCCTTTCAATTTGGTTATTGAACGGGGTCTGGTAGACCGTTTTTGCAGGGCTACCGGTGATGACGGGGCGAACTGGCAGAATGAGGCTCCGCCTGTACTGGCACTTACTTTGGGTTTCGGGCAGATGCTGGAAGTTATTTCGGCAGATGATATTACCGTCCTTCACGGCTCAAGTGAACTGGAAAGCCTGAAACCGCTTGAAGTGGGACAGGAGGTAACGGTGGAGACCAGCCTTTTAAGCTTGAGGGAACGGCCGGGTAAAATGGGACTGTCGTCATTTCTTAATTTTGAAATGCAGGTAACAAATAAACAGGGAGAGCTGCTGGCCAGAGTTTGCCAGCTGGCTATAGTTTATTCAGCATGACCAGTGTTTTTGAAAATATAACCGAAGGGCAGGAGATAGCCTGCCAAACGCTTATTTTAAGTAGCCGTGATCTGGTTGTCTGGGCAGGGGCTTCAGGGGACTATAATCCCATTCATTATGATAAAGATCTGGCTCTGAAAAAAGGCTTACCGGGAGTGGTAGTACCGGGGCAGTTGGCGGGGGCTATGCTTGGCAAATTGGCATCTGGTTTTGCCCGTCCCTCAGGCAGGCTTGCCAAACTGTCGCTCAGCTATAAAAAGATGATGCCACTGGGTGAAAGTCTTGTTCTTAAGGGCATAGTATCTTCAAAGACAGATACCCCGGAAAGTAAAACCCTAGGCCTGAAGCTCTGGGCGGAAGATACGGCGGGAGATAAAACTGTTACGGCATCAGCTGTTATAGTTTATTAGCTGGGCAATCTTCAGCCTGAAGTGATTTGTGTTTCAGCCAGTCTGCCTTTGAAAGTCCCATCAGCATAAACCGGTGCAGGCCCGATTCCTTTTCTCCACAAGGCTTAAAACCGCATTTTCTAAATGATTGCTGGGCGCGGATATTGCTCTGGAGAGTCTTCAGGTGAAGCCTTTTCAGGCTGGTTTTTTCAAACACATAGTCAATCATCAACCCCAGAGCGTCATTACCATAACCCTTGCCCCAGTATTCCTTTTGCCCAATCATTATGCCCACTTCGGCTTCACCGGCGGCTATGTCCAGATTGTAGCAGGCACAGTAGCCGATGTATTCCCCCCGAAGGGTTTCAATGCCGAATTGCACCCGCAGGGATAAGGAATTTTCCAGTACGAATATATATTCGCCCAGAAATGTTCTGAAGGATATAGTCAGGGGTTCAGCCGCATCAAGATGGCTTAACTCAGGGTCAGTTTGCCATGCATAATCAAGCGAAGCATCTTCCAGACGCTTGTCTCTCAGCCGGGTCAGCTTTCCCTGAGTGTGTATCACATCTTACTCTTCAGGTGAAATGGCAGGCATACCGGCAGCAGATTCGTCTGCCTCTATATCTGTCAGTGCGGTAGTTATCATTTCCCGGATAGCCTGGCTGGAGGTGCTTTCCAGATTTTCTGTCAGCCCTTTTTTGGCGTCCTGGCCGCCAATCTTAGCCAGCGCCTGTATTGATGCCAGCTGGACTTCCATATCAGGGTCTTCAATCATGGAGACCAATTTAGGTATGAAACGTTCCAAGCCGAGTTCTCCGGCGGCTACTGCCGCTTCATAACGGAGGTCGTTATTATCATTGTTCAGTTCAGATGTGATTACAGACTCCCATTGGTCACTGGCGTTTTGTCCCATGGCATAGACAGCACCTACTCTGAGCAGGTGTTCAGGGCTGTTGTGGGCTTGGGAAATAGCTGTGATTACCTGCGGCTGACCGAAAGGCGACACTGATTCCAGTGCTCTGCGTCTTAGTTCCACCGGCAGATTGGTATTTTTGAAAATTGCCAGCAAACTGGTTTGGAGCAACTGGCTGGTTTTTTCGGGGAGCTGTCCGAATTCACCCATCATACTGTAACGCCCCAGAGCGGCAGTGGCGGCTATGCGAACCTCCATAGAAGGGTCTTCGCTTGATAAAGACAACAAATGGTCAACCAGAGACGGGCGGTTACATTCCCAAAGACCGTCAACGGATTTAGCCCGTACCTCAGGGTTCGGGTCATGCATGGTTCTGACAAAAATACTGTCAAAATCCAGAGAAACATCATCTTCGGCCAGTTCACCCAGCCGGCTGACTATATCCAGCCGTCTTTCGGGGCTCATACCTGTCCAGAAATCCTTGAAAGCGGCTATCTCCTGGTTATTGAGGTCAGATAGCAGGGCTAAGTCAGTATGTTTCAGGCTAGTGTTTTCATCTGCCAGTCTCTCAAAGAGTTCGCTTATTTCCGGGTTTTCTTGGCTCATCAGTTGTTACTCGCTTCCTCGTTGTCATCATCATCAGTATCAAGGTCATCATCGTCATCTTCTTCACCGCTTTCCCAGATAGGTTCGGTGAAATAGTCTATGTAATCCTCCATAGCTTCGGCTGCAATCTGGGATACATGCTGCTTGGCCTCAGAGGCTATCTGTTCCAGTTCGGTAACATCAACCCCCAGTTGGAGTAATTTGGACAAAATTTGAACGATTACCAAAGCTGCCATGGGATTTTGCAGGCGGGAAGCATAGCTGGGTACTTCCCCCAGCAGACACACCCCGTCCATATTGCGTTCTTTGGCTACACCCAGCAGCAGGCCGTTAAGGCCGGAAATCTGGAGATTGCCGCTTCCGCTCAATCCCCGTTCTATCAATTCATTGGCTACCTGAGTGTTGGTGCCCACTGCCCATGCCCGGGGTTGTTCGCTGTGGTGAATACGGGTCAGGGCGGCGGCAAATGTATAAATCCTTTTAACACCGAAACGCTGGCCTACGTCCAGAATCAAGTTAGCCAGTTCGTAACTTTTGGTAGAAGGTTGGTCTTCGCCTATGAAGAGGATAATGTCGTTATCCTGTTTATTTTTCAGGTAATAAAAACGATTTTGGGGGAATTGAGGTTCTTCAACCACCCCGTCCTTTACCAGCACACCTATCGGGTCAAAGAAGCTGGGAGAATCTATTTCGGCCAGTTCTTTAAACTCCAGTTTACGTACCAGGTATGTCGCCACAATCAGGGCGACATTGCTGATGCCCGGCCAAGCGGCCAGCAGGCAGGGAGACTTGAGTTTCGGTCTGGAATTTAGCTTGTATTTTTTGTCCATATATCTGTCTCTCTTATTTGGCAGCTACGGACAGGTTCGGGAAATACATGGATGGGGTGAAAAGTTCACCGTCCAGCCAGCGTCCGTCACTGCCGATGGCATTTATAGTTTTAAGTGCACTATATATATTCCCGGAGAGCATGGTGTCTTTTACCCGCCCGGTAATCTGTCCATTTTCTATTTTATAACCCAGCAGTACGTTTCCGGAGAAATCACCACCCAGCACATTTCCTTGTTCCGCTCCCATCATAAATTCTACTACCAAACCCTCTTTAATATCTGAAACCATTTCTTCAAATGAAAGTGTGCCGGGCTTTATCATCAGGGCGCTGAAACCGGGAGCCGGCTGTCCGCCATGTCTTTCGGCATTGCCGGTACTTTTGGCTTTAGCTAAAGCGGCAGTGCGGAGGTCATAAATAAAGTTTTTAATAACCCCGTTTTCCACCATGGGTGTAATTTGGCTGGCTGTGCCCTCGTCGTCAAAGGGGCGTGAATTCGGGCTGAAGCTCTGGGTAGGGTCATCAACCAGATTAAAGGCAGGGTCAAACATCTGCTCACCCAGTTTTCCGGCCAGCGGTGAAGCTTTTTCCTGTACCAGTTTGCCGTTAAGTGCGGCGGACAGGGCAGGGATAATGGTGCTGGCAACCCCGTGGGGAGTAAAAATAACCGGCATCTCCCTGCTTTGAAGAGGTACATTTTGTCGGGCGCGCTTTAGCTGTTTGCTGACCAGATTTACTGCTTCCAGGCTGGAGCGGATAGGGCGGCAGGAGCTAAACTCGTCACCTACAAAAAGCATATCCGTACCGCGTACCAGTGTGCCCTCCAACCCCATGGAAAAGAGACTCTTTTTAAAACTGATATCTGCCCCGCTGGTATTTAGCAGGCTTACTTTTCGGGTGCTTTTGGTCAGGCTGGAGCTACAGATAAGTTCACTGTTTATATCAAGCAATCCGGCTACCATTTCTTTGCCTAGATTTACCATCTCTTCCAGACTTACGGTTTCTACCTCAGGGTCAAATATTTTAACCTCCGGGTAGGTTTGAGAGGCAGGAAATTGGAAATGGGCTGTCTGGCCGTAAGCGGCGGTTTCAAGTGCCATATTCACCAGCCTCGGCCAATCTGCCGGGTTGGAGCTGGCGGCATAGCCAATCTTGCCGTCTTTAACAATACGCAAAGCCAGGCTAAGGCTTTGTTTAGATTCAATATTTTTTAGCTGATTGGATTCAAAATGGATTGGGGTGGATTCGGATTCCACCATAAAACATTCGGCCTGTTCGGCCACTTTTTTGGCTTGTTCAAGTATTTTTTCAAGCATATCAGGCACCACCTACCAGGCATTTCTGAATACGGATATGGGGTGAGCCGTTTGAAACCGGCAGGGGAGACTGACCGCTCTTGCCGCAGCCGCCGCCCTGATTCATATCCAGGTCATTGCCTATCATATCTATATTATGCAGAGTATCAAATACGTTCCCGGACAGAACTACCGGCCTTAATGCTTCGGCTATCTTGCCGTCCCTTATCATATAGGCTTCCCCTGAGGAGAAGGTAAACATTTCCATGCTGGTGGTTCCGCCGTACCAATTCTTTACATAAATGCCTTCTTTTACCCCGTCCAGCATTTCTTCCAGAGTGGATACGCCGGGTTCTATATAGGTATTGCTCATGCGCACAATGGGGGCATAGCGGTAAGATATGGCTCTGGCGTTACCGGAGAGGGGTTCATTCATCTTGGCGGCGGTCTCCCGCGAATGAAGGCGTCCGGTAAGCTTGCCCTCGCGGATAAGATAATTCTTGGTTGCGGCTACCCCTTCATCATCGTATTTATAGCTGCCCCGAAGGTCAGGCATGGTGGGGTTGTCTATGATATTCAGTATTTTCGGACCGAATTTTTTGCCTAAGACCATTACTTCACGCATCTGGGGGTTTTCATATATATGGTCTGCTTCCGATAAATGCCCGAAGGCCTCGTGGACAAACACTCCCGCCAGTATGGGGTCAAGTATTACGGTATATTCACCGCCTTTTACCTTTGGGGCGGAGAGGAGTTTTACGGCATGTTCGGTCATGTCTTTTATCTGGGAGTGAAGCCCGGTTATGGCGTTGTAGTTGCCGCGGCTGCCCACCGAGATATTTGACTGCTGGAGTTCACCATCTCCAGACGCAATGGCGGTGGCGTTAAAATTTATATCTGAGCGTGATTGTTCTATAACGCTCCCGCGGGAGTTTACATAAAAACGGCGGCGATAGCCGTCTGAAAAGCGGATAAACGAGGTTTTTATACCCTTAGTCTGCCAGATAAGGTCTTTGTATTCGTCCAGTATCCGTTTTTTGTCTTCAAGCGGGCGTTCCACCGAACTCTGGGATAGTTCGTCCGTCTGGGCATAGGTAACTGAAGGTGCAGATGCGAACTGGCTCTGGGTGGAACCGGCCAGAGAGGCCTGATGAATAGCCAGATCTATCCGCTTGCGGATATCATCCAGACTGTTAAAGCTTACAAAACCCCAGCCGCCATTTACCAGTGCCCGAACGTTGCCGCCCAGGTCACTGCCGCGTCCGGCAGTATCCAGATTTTGCCCCCGGTAAGAGATATAACTGCTGGTGCTCTCTTCCAGGTGGATTTCCAGATAGTCTGCCCGGTAGTGGTATAGCTGTTGAGAAAGCTCGTGGGCAATATTTCGGAGTTCAGTCAAGGTGGTCACCTTTAGATAGTATTCTAGTCTAAGTTTAAACTGGGGCAGTTGGCTTGTCAATTTATTGTTGGGTTTTCAGCCTTGATAGCTGGGCGGGCATTGACTAATGATGGGTAAAAGGGCTACGATTTAGCCATATGGGATTATTCGGAACTTCCGGCATCCGCCGCGTGGTGGATGACCGTTTGATGGAAATAGCTCTTAAGGTGGGGTTTTCTGTAGGGAAACGCTACCGTAGAGTAGTTTTGGCGGGTGACAGCCGTACTTCTACACCGGCTATCAAGCGTATACTGAGCGGGGCTTTGGTTGCCGCCGGGGCAGATGTGATTGACATCGGATTGGTGCCGACACCTACTTTGGCCTTTATTGCCAGAGATTTTGATGCAGGGCTGATGGTGACTGCTTCGCACAATCCGGCTGAATACAACGGTATTAAGTTTCTCAATCCTGACGGCTCGGCTTTCAGTTATCTGCAGCAGCAGGAAATAACCAAAGATGTGGAATCAAGCCGTTCTCCCTCCCTCAAATGGGACAGTTTCGGCCAGATAAATGCTTTTCCGTGTACAGTTGAAAAGCATATGGAACATATACTTAGCTACCTGCCGGACAAATGCCGCCTTAAAGTGGTGGTGGATTGCGGCGGCGGGGCAGCATCCGTGATAACCCCATGGCTGCTTCAGCGTATGGGCAGCCGGGTGATTTCCCTGAATGATACTACCCATGGGTTTTTCCCTCACCCGCCTGAGCCATTGGCTGAAAACCTTACCGGGCTTATCCAGACAGTTAGGGAAAGTGATGCCGATTTGGGTATTGCCCATGACGGTGATGCTGACCGGATGGTGGCGGTGGATAAGCACGGCAACTTTATCTCCGGTGACAAAATGCTGGTGGTTTTTGCCAGAGCGGCCAAGGCGGATAAAGTGGTTACCACTCTTGACGCTTCCATGTCAGTAGAGGAGATGGGTTTTAAAGTTATACGAACAGCTATAGGTGACAACTACGTCTCAGAAGAGCTTAAGAGGCAGGGTAATTTCGGGGGTGAACCCTGCGGTGCATGGGTCTTCCCTGAAAGCTCTCTTTGCCCTGATGGTATTTATGCCGCCGCCAGATTGTTAAATCTGGTTTCACGCCAGCCCTTGGCGGAACTGATTTCAGATATACCGGAATACTCCATGAAGCGGGGGAGTGTGGCCGGTGGCGGTTTGAATTTGTCTCTGGTAGAGGAATCACTTCAGTGCCTGAATCCGCTTTCATCCAGCTTGCTGGACGGGATTAAACTCAATCTTAAAGATGGCTGGCTGCTTATCCGCCCTTCGGGTACAGAGCCTAAAATCCGCCTGACGGCAGAAGCCAAAACTCCTGAGCAGTGCGAAACTATTTATCAAACAGGTCTTAAATGCCTGAAGAGCTGTCTTTCCCGGGAGAAATAAAATGAAGGCAGTCATATTGGCGGCAGGCGAAGGCAGCCGCATGCGTCCCCTGACCTTTACCCGTCCCAAGGTTATGCTTCCCATTGCGGGCAAGCCTATTTTGGAGCACCTTTTGATGGAGGTCAGCGCCGCCGGTATAAAAGAATTTGTACTGGTAGTGGGTTACCGTGATGAGCAGGTGCGTTCATATTTTGCGGATGGTGCAAAATGGGGCGTAAAAATCAGCTATTGCCAGCAGACCCGCCAGCTTGGCACTGCCCATGCCCTGAAACAGCTTGAAAATCAGCTTGAGGGCAATTTTCTGGTTATGAACGGGGATATACTGGCTGAGTCAGCTGATATTTCTGCTCTGGCCGCAGGTTCCGAAACTACTCTTAGTGTGCTTGAGGTATCAGACCCAAGCAGTCTGGGAGTGCTTGAAACAGACGGGGACAGAGTAAGATGCATCCATGAAAAGTCTGCCAATCCCCCTACTAATCTGGCAAATGCCGGTCTTTACCTGTTTACCCCAAGGATATTTAAAGCTATTTCCGACACTCCCCTCTCACCGCGGGGTGAATATGAAATAACCTCATCTATCCAGCTTCTTATTGATAACGGCACAGAGGTAGGTTACCGCCGTCTTGTTTACTGGCAGGACGTCAGCTACCCGTGGGATTTGCTGGATGTAAATGCTTCCATGCTTAAAAACCTTGCCCCTTGTGTATATGGTACAGTAGAGGAAAATGTGGTTATCAAGGGGACGGTGGAAATAGGCGAAGGCAGCCTTGTCCGTTCGGGTGCATATATAGAAGGGCCGGTATTAATCGGCAAAAACTGTGACATAGGTCCGAACTGTTATATCCGCCCCTCTACCTCCATAGGGGATAATTGCCGGGTTGGGGCTTCGGTTGAGATAAAAAACTCTATTATTATGGATAACACCAAAATCCCCCACCTTAATTACGTGGGGGACAGTGTTATCGGACAAAACTGCAATCTGGGTGCCGGAACCAAGCTGGCAAATCTGCGTTTTGACGGAGCAGATATTATTGCCGGAGGTGTCAATACCCGCCGCCGTAAGCTGGGGGCTGTACTGGGAGACGGGGTTGAAACCGGTATTAACGTAAGCCTTAATCCGGGCGTCCTTATAGGCTCCGGCAGCCGTATAGGACCCGGTGCGGTTGTGAGCGGGCTTGTTGAGCCGAACTCATATATCGGATAAGGCGGGGAGAGTAAAATATGAAACAGGCAGTTATACTGGCGGCTGGTGAGGGACAACGCCTGCGGCCTTTTACCGCCAGCAAATCAAAGGTGATGCTGTCTATTGCGGGCAAGCCCCTGCTTGAGTATGTTATTGAATCCCTTGCCCAAAACGGCATTCGGGATATTATTCTGGTAGTGGGCTACAAACGGGAACGTATATTTGACTATTTAGGGCAGGGCGGGCGTTTTGGAGTACAGATAAGCTATGTCCAGCAGCCAAACCAGCTGGGTACAGCCCATGCCCTCAGACAGGTAAAAGATAAAATAAAAGGGGATTTTCTGGTTCTGAATGGAGATCAGCTTATCAAGCCGTCAACTATAAGGGAGTTTGTAAAACAGCCGCCGCAGGCAGTTATGGTAAAAGCCATAAACGGCGAAGACCCCAGCCGTTACGGGGTAGTAACTTCTTCGGGCGGACTTCTAACCTCCATAGAGGAAAAACCCAGCATAGCCAAAAGCAATTTTATAAATACCGGCATTTACTCTTTTTCAAGGGCAGTGTTTGACTATATTGGTGAGCATCTGGATATGCCGGTGGTGCTGCAGTCCATGCTCAAAGACGGGCTGGATATACATGTAGCAGAAAGCCAAGGAGCCTGGCTGGATATAGTCTACCCTTGGGATATGCTAAAACTTAATGCGGTGGTATCAGCCGAACTTAAACCCGGAGTAGCCGGCACTATTGAAAGCGGCGTGGTTATGAAGGGGCCGGTGCGGATTGGCAAGAATACGGTTATCCGTTCAAATTCGTATATCGTGGGGCCGGTAATAATAGGTGAAGGCTGTGATATAGGCCCGAGTGTCTGTATTTACCCTTCCACCAGTATTGCAGATAATGTAACAGTAGCTCCCTTCAGCCAGATAAAGAATAGCTTGATTTACAGCGGCAACAGTATCGGAGTGGCTTCGGTTATTGAAGATTCGGTCATAGACCGGGGTTGTGTGATTTGCGGCCAGTTCAGTGCTCCCTCCGCCGAGATAGAAACCCGGATAAATGATGGATTACATAAAATAAAAGTCGGGACTATGATGGGTGAAGGCTGCACCGTAGGGAATGCCGTAGTCCTTCAGAGCGGTACAGTAGTGGGCAATTCAACCCGTATAGCTCCTTTGAGAACCCTGTCAGGCAATATTCCTGACGGCAGTCTGGTGGTATAGATGTGCGGTATTGTGGGGTACACCGGTAAACGGCAGGCACAGGGTGTTCTGTACGATTGTTTGTGCCGGCTGGAATACAGGGGTTATGATTCCTGCGGCATAGCCGTAAACACCCCTGAGGTACAGGTTTTTAAAGATGCAGGTAAAGTCCATGACATACTCCAAAATGCCCCCCTGTTTAAGGGTACAGCCGGTTTGGGGCATACCCGCTGGGCTACCTGCGGTGAACCCACCCAAATAAATGCCCATCCCCATACAGACTGCACCGGTAAAATCTGTCTGGTGCATAATGGGGTAATAAACAATTATTCACAACTGCTGAAACGGCTTGAAGGTAACGGCCATAAGATAGTTTCAGATACGGATACCGAGCTTATTGCCCATTTGATAGAGGAGTACGATAAGGGAGATTTGGAAGAGGCTGTTCGCCTGGCAGTCAAAGAGATAGAGGGTTCGTACGCTCTGGTAGTTATGCGTTCGGGGGAAAATACCCTGGTAGTAGTGCGGCAGGACAGCCCTTTGGTTATAGGGGTAGGTGACGGAGAATATCTGGTAGCTTCAGATGTACCTGCCATTTTGGGGTATACCAACCGGGTTATATATCTGGATGAGGGCGACATTGGCACTATAAGCCCGGACAGCCTGAAAATCCGCCGAAACGGTGGGTATATCGTTCCGTTGGTGGAAAAAGTAAACTGGACTCAGGATGAATCACAGAAAGCCGGCTACAGCCACTATATGCTCAAGGAAATACACGAACAGCCCCGGGTAATTCAAAACACCCTGATAAATATGCCTCTGCCGGAGTCTTTTAACAAATCTGAGATACTGGAGCAGAGCCGCAAAACCGGCATACTTTTTCTGGCCTGCGGCAGTTCCTATCACGCAGCCCTGACTGCCCGTTATCTGGTAGAAGAACATTTGAATATACCTGTTCGGCTGGAGATAGCTTCGGAGTTCAACTATATGCATCGTTTGCTGCCCTGCAAGCTGGCAGTAGTGCTTACCCAGTCCGGTGAAACCGCAGATGTTTTACGGGCGATGCGCCGTTTGAAGCAAGCCGGCTGTATGGTAGTGGCTATCACTAACGTGGCAGGCAGTACTGCTGCCCGTTTGGCAGACCATACTATATATACTCAGGCCGGGCCGGAAATAGGGGTGGCGGCTACCAAGAGTTTTATTGCCCAGCTGATAGTCCTGTATGCTTTGTGTTTTGCCGGTGCATCTGCCGCTAATATCCGTTACCAGGATTATCTAAGCACTATGCGGCTTTTACCCAGTGTTGTCCAGAGCATACTTGGCAGTCATCAGAATATTAAAGATGCGGCAGTAGAAGTAGCCAAGTCTAAAAGTGCTTTTTTTATAGGGCGTGGGATAAACTATCCCATTGCTTTGGAAGGTGCTCTGAAACTTAAAGAGATTTCATACATTCATGCGGAGGGTTATGCGGCAGGGGAACTGAAACACGGGCCGTTTGCTTTGCTTTCTCCGGAAACACCGGTACTGGCGCTGGTAAGCCGTGACCAAACCTATGAAGCTATGCTGACCGGACTCAGGGAAATAAAGGTGCGTCGTGCCCCTCTGATTGTTATAGGTGAAGCCGGAGACGAGCAATTGGGTCAGCTGGCAGACCGGGTGATAAGTCTGCCGTCTTTCAACCGCCTGTTTAATCCGATACTCTTTACAGTAGTACTCCAACTATTGGCTTATTATGTTGCTTTGGAGCTGGGCTGTTCCATAGATACCCCCCGCAACTTGGCTAAGAGTGTCACTGTCGAATAGGTCTTATTCAGACTACGAATAGACCGGTAAGATCCGTCTGGTCAATTATATGCCCTTCCATAGCTTTCAGCAGATCTGCCTGATGGCAACTGGCCTTCAGCTTAAGTTCAGTATCCAGAGCAAAGAGACGGAAATGGTAGTGGTGTACCCGGTTGGGCGGGGGATAAGGCCCGGTATAACCTGTCTCTCCCTCACTGTTCAGCCCTTGGCGGACTCCATCCGGCAAGTTGGGTTCAGTAGGGACAGCTTCAGGCAGACCAACACGGTTAGGCGGAATATTGTAGATAAGCCAGTGGGTAAAGGCTTTGGATGTGTCAGGGTCTTCCAATACAAGAGCCAGACTTTTAGTATCCGGCGGCAGTTGCATCCAGTGGACTGGCGGTGAAATATTGCTACCCAAACCGGAAAAACGGCGGGGAATATACTCTCCGCAAGCAAAAGCACTACTACCCAGAAGCATATCCGTCTCCTCTAAGTATTGTCTATGCAATACTCCAGTTCACCCAGACCGGTTATCCTTCGGCAATCATTTAAATCAAGGTAACAGTTACGCCGGTCAAGTAATACAGGATTAAGCCCTACATTCATAGCTCCTATATAATCTACCTGATATTGGTCACCTATGTATAGTACCTCTTTGGCGGTAAGGCCGCTTTTTCTTAGAGCCGCCTGAAAAATAAGTGGATTGGGCTTGGTTACGCCCACCTCCTGTGATATGACCACTGTTTCCAGATAGGTATTGAGTCCGGTCTTGTTAAACAGTTCTGACATATCTCTATCTGCGTTTGAAATAAGCCCTATTTTCAGGTTTCTGGACTTTAAATTTTTCAGGCAGGGAATTACGTCTTCATAGAGAATCATTTCCCATTTCAGGTTTTTCCAGCGGCTGATAAGGGTATTTATGAGTTCAGGTTTGGCTTCAATGCCTATTTCCTCCAGAATAATCCGGTAGTAGTGGCTCCAGACCGCAAACTGTTCCGGTTTTTCCCGCAGGCTTATGGGGTTTTGGGCATTTTGCAGGTAAAAATATTCGTCCGCCTTGTTCATAGGCAGGTAGAGGTCATTCTCATTTATCGGGTAGTTCATATCAGCCAGCAGTTTAACGGTCATCTCTTCACGGCTGGGCTGGTAGCCTATCAGGGTATTGTACAGGTCAAAGAAAACACCTTTTATCATCGGGCACTCCAAGGCAATATTTTATATTCCATTCTAGACTAATAAAATCAGTTAAAGCAAATTCAGCCGGGCTGAGGATAAATTTTAATGGCAATATTCATTGACGCAGCTGAGTAAGCACTGGTATGATAAACAATTATGGAACCAAGAATACAGGTATTCCCCAAAAACACTGAAGTAAAAAATAATCATCTGATTATCGGCGGGGTAGATGTTGCCGGGCTTTGTGCCAAATATGGCACGCCGCTGTATATTTTTGACGAACTTACCATCCGTCAGAATTGCCGTGATTTCAAGCGTGAGTTTTCACGCCGCTATGCAGACAGCTCTGTCAGCTATGCTTCGAAAGCCTTTCTGCATCCGGCTTTGCTTAAAATACTGGCTGAAGAAGGCATGAGTCTGGATGTGGTTTCCGGCGGAGAGCTCTCCGTTGCCAACAACGCCGGTTTTCCTATGGATATGGTTTATTTGCACGGAAACAACAAATCTGCCGAAGAACTAAGGCTGGCACTTCGTCTGCATGTGGGGCGGATTGTGGTAGACAGTTTTGATGAAATAAAACTCCTGTCAAAACTGGCAGATGAGAGCGGGCATATACCGGATATATTACTCAGGATAACTCCCGGAGTAGATGCCCATACTCATCACCATATCACCACCGGCAAGCTGGATTCCAAATTTGGTTTCCCCCTGTTTCAGGCAGCTGAAGCGGTAGGTTTAGCTATGGCTCAGGCCAGCTTAAATCTGGTAGGTTTCCATTTCCATATCGGTTCCCAGATATTTGAAACCCAGCCCTTCCTTGACGCTATAGATCTGGTGCTGGATTTTGCCGCACAGGTGCAGGAACGTTATGGTTTTGATATTGAGGAACTGGATATTGGCGGCGGCTACGGCGTTCAGTACGAAGTAGACAAGCTGGCACCTCCCATATCTGCTTATGCAGAGGCTATCGGAGCCAAAGTGGTATCCAAATGCCGCAGTTTGAAGCTGACTCCTCCCAGTCTGAATATAGAACCGGGACGGGCCATTATAGCTCAGGCAGGTGTGGCTTTATATACGGTAGGGGTGATAAAAGATATTCCCGGCATTCGTTTGTATGCCTCGGTTGACGGGGGCATGGGGGATAATATCCGCCCGGCTCTTTACGAGGCTAAATATGAGGCAGTGGTGGCAAATAACGTCCAGTCAGATGAAAAGGAAAAGGTAACTATAGCCGGTAAGTTTTGCGAGTCCGGCGATATACTTATAAGAGATATTGAACTGCCTTCCCTCAGGACAGGTGACATACTGGCAGTTCCCTGTTGCGGGGCTTACTGC
>NZ_JBAZDW010000021.1:0-22339 GCF_041654235.1 Dehalococcoides sp.
GCATTTCAGCCTCCTAAAGCTGTTTCTTGCACAAATACCAGTCTACACATTCATAACCCTGCCCCATTCTTTCTTCGGCCATTTCCTGGGTAGATGGAGAAGGCACTACTACTTTGTCACCGGGATACCAGTTAGCCGGCAGGGCTACTTTATACTCGTCAGCGGTCTGGAGGGCGTCAATTACCCGTAAAATCTCCTGCATATTCCGCCCTACGTTCATGGGGTAGTACATGATGAGGCGTATTTTCTGACCGGGGTCAAGTATAAACACGCACCGGACAGTTTCGGTTTTGCTCTGTCCGGGGTGAAGCATGCCATAGGCAGAGGAAACCTCTTTATTAAGGTCGGCAATAATGGGGAAGGGTATCTTTATACCGGTTTTCTCTTCAACATTTCTTACCCAGGCAATATGGGACGAATTGCTGTCTACACTTAAGCCCAGCAATTCCACTCCCCTCTTTTGCAGTTCAGGGTAAATTTCAGTGAAGGCAATAAATTCAGTGGTGCAGACGGGAGTAAAATCCGCGGGGTGGGAAAAGATAATGAGCCACTGGCCTTTGAAATCTTCCAGTTTCAAAACACCATGAGTGGTCAAGGCTTCAAACTGAGGTGCGATATCCCCGATACGGGGCATGGCGCGGGCTACTTCTTCCATTTTATCCTCCTGTTTTAATTCACCGGCATATCTGCCTTAGGTTTATAAAGGGTCTAAGTGAGGTTATACCCCCCCTCTTTATAGTGTAGCACCGGTAGCACTTGCCTGACAGGGGGGTGTTTCAAGGCGGCTTTTAATCCGGGTATTTTTATATTCGTTACCCTGTTCAAAAGCACAAAATTACGTAGTTGCACGTATTTAAACCTGTTTTGGGTCTGCTAGACTTAATCAGGTGTATTTTTCTGCGGGCAGATGCCAAAGGTCGTCTTTGTAGCTATTAATTTCTTATATTCTTTTGGTAGTACTCTTGTGAAATACCTTAGGTGAGATACAAAAAATGGTATTTACGAGATGGGTTGTGGGTTTTTTGTGGTCAATAAACAGCACTCGGATGGCAGGTAGCAGTTGTTTTATGTTCATATCCGGTAAAAACCTGGCAGGAGGCGTGCATGCGGGTACTTGTAGTAGGCGGAACCGGCTTTCTGGGGTATCATGCCGTACTGGAACTGGTACGCCGAGGGCATCAGGTGTCTGTAATAGCTTTGCCGCCCATGCCGTCAGACCATATATTCCCCCCATCGGTAGAGGTATTTCTTTCAAATATCCACAATCTTAATCACGGTATGTTGCTGGCCATGCTCAAAGGTCAGGACGCAGTGGTGTATGCCGCCGGTGCAGATGACCGGGTAGTTCCCAAAGCTCCGGCTTATCTTTATTTCCACAAGACCAATGTTGAAGACTGTCTCCACTTCTTTTCTATTGCCAAAGAGGCCGGGGTAAAGAGGGGCGTTTTCTTGGGTTCATATTTCTGCCATTTTGCCAAACTTTGGCCGGAATTGCACCTTGCCGAACACCACCCGTATATTGAAAGCCGCCTTGAGCAGGAAGAAGCCCTTTTCAAGCTGGGCGGGAACGAAATGGCTATCTGCGGTTTGCGTCTGCCTTATATATTCGGGAGTATGCCCGGCCGCACCCCTATCTGGGAACCCCTGATAAAGTACCTTAATTCCGGCTGGTGGCTTTTTTACCCCCGCGGCGGCACAAACTGTGTCTCGGCGGTAAGGGTGGGCGAGGCTATCGCCGGAGCGGTGGAAAAAGGGCAGGCGGGGCATAGCTATCTGGTGGGTGACGAAAACCTCAGCTGGGACGCATTGCTTTCCAAGTTTGGGGTAATTCTGGGCAAACCTAAAAAGGTTCTTCATTTGCCGGCTTTTATCCTGCGTCTGGCTGCTTTAGGTCTTAAAAGCATTCATCGTTTACAGGGACGGGAATCAGGGCTGGACCCTGTTAGTTATATCACCTTGCAGACACGTAACACCTTCTTTGACCCTATCCTGTCACGTAAGGCTTTAGGTTACGGGCAGGGTAGGCTGGATACAGCCCTGAAAGATACGGTAGACGCTTGTATGGAAATCCCCCGCAAAGAAGCCGGGTAAAATATGAAAGTATTAGTCAGCGGGGCTTCCGGCCGTATCGGCAACGTGCTGGTCAGGGAGCTACTGAAATCCGGCTACGGGGTAAGAGCTTTGGTGAAGCCGGGAGATACCGCCCTGTCTATTCAGGGGCTTGATATTGAACGGGTGGAGGGTGACGTAACCGTTTATCCCTCTGTTTTGGACGGGCTAAAAGGGTGTGAGGCTGTTTTTTATCTGGCGGGTATTGTTTCCATAATACCGGGGCGGGAAAAAGAGCTTTATGAAACCAATATAAAAGGGGCAGCCAATATGGCTGATGCCTGTCTGGAGTGCGGAATAACCCGCCTGCTTTATACTTCTTCAATCCATGCCCTGTCCGAACCTCCCCCGGGGACAGCTTTTACTGAAGAAGAGGGATATCATCCGTCTGATTTCCCGCCGGGTTACAACCGGAGTATGGCTCAGGGGGCTCTAGAGGTGCTTAAGAGATTTTCAGCCGGGCTTTCAGGTGTTATTGTCTGCCCCAGCGGGGTTATCGGTCCGTATGACTATGATCCTTCAGAAATGGGCAGAGTAGTGGTGGACTACGCCATGGGGAAAATGAGTGCTTATGTAGACGGGGGCTACGATTTCGTAGATGTACGGGATGTAGCTATAGGCATGATATCCGCCTTTGAAAAGGGGCAGGACGGGCAGAGTTATATACTCTCCGGCCAGTACGTCAGCATTAAGAGTTTGTTTGAAATACTGGGCAGGCTTAGCGGGCTTACTCCTCCCCGTCTCCGAGTACCTTATATTCTTGCCAAACTGGGTGCTTATATCAGTTATCCGTATTATCGCCTGACCCATAGCGCCCCTCTTTTTACAGCATATTCGTTAGATGTACTGCGGAGCAATTCCAATATCAGTTCTGCCAAAGCCCGCTGTGAACTGGGGTTCTCCCCCCGTCTGGCGGAGGAATCTCTGGCAGACGCATATTTGTGGTTCAAATCCAAGGGTTATTTGAGTGATTGAAGCTGGTATACAAGTTTTATAAATTTGTATACTTGATGACTTGTGTTTAATCTTATATTTTGTATACTATTAATAAAAGTAATAAAAAATCGGTGAAATGATGGACGGATTTGAAAAACGCAAGACCCAGAGCAAAGAAGCTATCCTTAGGGTTGCCTTGGAATTATTTGAGCAGCACGGCTTCAGCCGGGTTTGCATACCTGAAATAGCCCGGCAGGCGGGTGTTTCGCCGGTAACGGTTTACAACCACTTCGGAAACAAGGAAGCACTTATCAAAGAAATCTTCAAGGTCTTTCTGGACAATTTGCTGGACAGCTACCGCAAGATAATAGAGGCCAAGATGCCCTTTGAGGAAAAGCTGGAGACCCTCTTTTTCAGTCAGGAAGCCCTGACCCAGCAGTATCAGGGTGAACTCATGGAAACTTCTGCCAAGCATTACCCGGTTATACAGGAATATATTGATAATTATTGGGGACAGCGGCGGGATAATCTTATCGGCAAGTTGCTGGCAGAGGGAAAAGCCGGCGGGTATATCAGACCGGACCTTAGTCTGGAAGGCTTTTTCTTTTATTACCAGATAGTCAGGCGGGGTGTTTATGCCATACCCAATATTGCCGAAAGAATGCTTTCCAAACCCCAGCTTATGCCGGAGGTTATTTCGGTGGCTATACACGGTTTGCGCGGTTAGTAGGATTTTGGAGTATAATCTGGCTATAGATGTATGGAAATGTGGAGTAGAAAGAAAACCCTATGCTGATAGAATTTACGTTTGATAGTCTGGTTATGGCGGCTATTGTAGCAGCTATTGCCATTGCCTTGTTTTTTTTGGTGAACAAATTGTTTTCCAGATATATCCGGAAAGATGAAGAAGGGAAAAAAGTAAGTTTACTTAGGAAGGCACTCAAAGCAGTCCGTTTGCCGGTTTTGCTGGTTATTTGGTGCATTGCTTTGTATATCATATTTGAAAATCTGACTATTCAAGTTGATCTTAGCAAACAGATTTCTAAAGCCCTTGAATTACTTATGGCAGCCCTGACGCTTTGGATTGGGGCCGGGCTGATAGAAGGGTTGCTTAGCTGGCTTAAAACAGAAATACCCGGCAAAGCCAATTCACAGGTAAATGACCATATTATAGACAGCCTTCGTTTTGTAGTGCCATTGTTGGCAGTACTGACTCTGGTAGTTGCGGGTATAGGAATATACGGGGTGGCAGCAGACGGGCTGACCGTTTGGCTGGGTACCCACGGAGTCAAACTGTTACTTATCATAGGTTTGATTATTGCCGGTGTTTATGCTGTCAGCCGGGGCGTACCGGCGCTTATCCGTGGAATTATATATGGCGGGGTTGCCAAACCCAAAGAAGAAGCTAAAAAACGGGCGGATACCCTTATCGGGGTGGCTGTATCTACTGCAGAGGTAGTGGTAGTGGCTATGGGGGCTTTTGTGGCCCTGTCTGAGGTGGGGTTGGATATCGGGCCTATACTGGCCGGTGTCGGTGTTTTGGGTGTGGCTATCGGCTTTGGTGCCCAGAGTTTGGTTAAGGATTACCTTTCAGGTTTGTTTATAATACTGGAAAACCAGTATTCGGTGGGAGACGTTATCAAGGTAATGGATGTAGTGGGTGAGGTGGAATTTATAGACCTTCGCCGTACCATTGTGCGTGATCTGGACGGGGTGGTGCACGTAGTTTCCAACGGTGAAATACGGATAACCAGCAACTACACCAAGTATCTTTCACGGGTTAATTTTGATATCAGTATCGGCTATCAGGAAGATATAAACCATGCCATAGATGTTATAAACAAGGTGTGTGCCGAATTTACCAGTGAACCCGAATGGAATAAATCCGTAGTCAAAAATTCACTGGGAGTACTCAGAGTGAACAAACTGGGTGACTCCGGGGTGGATATTAAAGTGTTGGGTGACGTCAAGCCGGGTACTCAGTGGGCTATAAAAGGAGAGCTTCGCAAGCGGATAAAGATTGCCTTTGACCGTGAACATATTGAAATACCCTGGCCGCATACCAAGGTCTTCTTTGGCAATGCTTTGCCGGGTTCGAAGATGCAAATTGCCAAAGTGTCGGGCGAAGAACTGCCGGAAACCGAATCTGAACCGGAGTCAGAGTAGTTTAGGTTTTACTCTGGTAAATAACAATGAGGCAGTCACCGTAAGACTGCCTCATTTGGTTTTAGTTCGGAGAAGTTATCCGGGTTTGTTCAAATTGCTCAGGTGGATTACTTTTTTTTCAGGTGTTTTATTTTTACCGCGGGCCTGAGTAGAGCTGAAAACGCCTGAAAACTGGGTGGTTACCGGACTGCCGAAACTGCGTTTGCATTCAGTTGTCCCGCATTTCGGGCAGGTCTGGGGGGTATCCCTGTCATCTACTTTCAGGTTTACTTCAAAAACATATTTGCACTTGGTGCAACTAAATTCATATAGTGCCATGTTTATTTCTCCCGGAATATTTGCTTAGAATATTTTAGAAAATCAGGACAGGGTTGTAAAGTGTCTAGAAATACAAGATTTTGGGACAGGAATATCAAATTTGGATTAAAAGCAGTTTTGTCCTCAGGTACGGTGTGCAAGAGGGCACTTATGGAGAGCTGAAAAATATCCCACCCTAAAGTAATGGTTACGGATTATCACGGTTCTCTCCGGGCGGTGTATCATCCAGCTTTTCGGGGTGAAAAAGGGCCATATGGAGGACACAGGCAGCCGTAGCCCGATTGGTAGCCAGCGGAATATTGTGGGCATCACATATCCGCATCAGGGCGGTAACATCCGGTTCATGGCTTTTACGCTTTAAGGGGTCACGCAGGAAAATTACTGCTTTGATTATGCGGCTGGCCACAAAGCCTCCCAGCTGCAATTCTCCGCCGTCAGGGCCGCTTTCCTTGAGTATAACCGGCAGTCCGGTGTGTTTTCGGATAAGTTCACCGGTGCTTCGGGTAGCAATAAGGTGATGCCCTTTCATCAGGTGGGCATACGAGTGTATCAGTTGCACCATGTCTTTTTTGCAGTTATCATGGGCAATAAGCCCCAGAGTTATTTTAGGTTCTTCCACTTATGTTTCTCCTGAGGATGCCTCTCTGCTTTCCGTAAATGTGATTCTAACAGCAAATTATTAAGCTCTTGCTAAGCTTGCATTAAGATTGTGTTAAATTTGCTGGCATGGATAGAGTATATTCTGTTATGTAAATTAGCTAATAGTCTTCCAGCTTTGGAGTGGTTTTGACTTTAAACAGGCCAATACCTAGAATGTAAATCTACTATTTACACTATGATAAAATAGAGGAGCCTACAGGGGCTCTTCATCTTTTTTTGAGGATTTGTATTTTAAAATGATAGCGGGTTTATTGCTTGGCGGAGGGTTTTTACTTCTGGCCGCTGCCCTGACGGGCATTGTGTTTAATCATGGCAGTAAAAAAGTCTGGCAAGGGGTACTATGGCTGGTTATAGCGGCGGCGCTATGCTTGCTTATTGGGTCTTTGCAGATATTTTTCGGTAATCCGCTGGATATTTCCCTCTGGAGCATTGCATCCGGGCTGGACATAGCCTTTCATCTTGACCGTCTGGCATCATTCTTTGTCATAATAATCAGCCTTATTTCTCTCTGCGTAGCCGTGTATTCGCTGGGCTACAATAACCATATATCTTCAAACGAACGAGCCAATCTGCTCTCAGCCTTTATGGCGGTCTTCATACTCTCCATGATAGGCGTGGTGGCCTCGGCCAACACCTTTAGCCTGATATTTTTCTGGGAGATTATGGCACTAAGCTCCTTCTTTTTGATGATGAATGACTATCAGGAGTCTTTTACCCAGCGGGCGGGCATTTATTATTTCGTGCTTACCCAGCTTAGTACGGTTTTCTTGATGCTGATGGCCGTAGTTATGTATATTCAGAACGGCAGTTTCGCACTCAGCCTGAGCGGTGCATCCTCCGGCATCCAGAGTCTGGTTTTTGTTCTGGCATTTCTGGCATTCGGAATAAAGGCCGGTATCATACCCCTTCACAAGTGGCTGCCTTATGCCCACTCTGCCAGCCCTTCAAATGTCTCTGCCCTGATGTCCGGGGTAATGCTGAAAGTGGCCATTTACGGCTTGGTACGCTTCCTTATGGATGTGCTTAGCCCGGAAATGTGGTGGGGTGTGGGAATACTCCTGTTCGGGGCAATTAGCGCCCTGTTGGGGGTTATATATGCTCTTAAAGAGCATGATTTAAAGACCCTGCTGGCCTTTCATAGTATTGAAAATATCGGCATTATCCTGATGGGTATTGGTCTGTATGTTATTTTTGGCTTGTATGGTCTGGATACGCTGGCTATGCTGGCACTTGGTTCAGCTTTGTTTCACAGTCTGAATCATGCCATTTTTAAAAGCCTGCTTTTTATGACCGCCGGTTCGGTGGTAATTGCCGTGGGTGACCGCAATATTGAAAAAATGGGCGGGTTGATTAAACTAATGCCCTACACTTCTGTTATCTTTCTGGTGGGGGCAGTTTCCATATCGGCTTTGCCTCCCTTCAATGGTTTTATGAGTGAGCTGATGCTCTTTGAGTCTTTTTTCCAGTCCTTCTCTCTGGCTGAAAGCAGTATAAAGATACTTCTTTTCAGTGTACTGGCCATACTGGCTCTTACTTCAGCTCTGGCGGCCGCCTGCTTTGTAAAGGCCTTCGGGACGGTCTTTCTGGCTATGCCTCGCAGTCAGGAAGCAGCCTCTGCCAAAGAAGTTTCAAAAAGTATGATTATAGGGCCGGCCATACTGGCAGTTGCCTGTCTGGTATTGGGTCTGTTTGCTGTCCAGATATTTTCGGTAGCCGGTTATAGTTTTGACCTGCCGGATATGTCACTGGTTGGCTTGGTACTGGTTATCTTCGGGGTTTTGGTTTTCGGCATGGTCAGGCTGTTTTCGCCCCGAAAAAGCCGCCGGAGCGAGACCTGGGCTTGCGGCTATGTTCGCCCAACTCCCCGCTTTGAGTATACTGCCTCCGGTTTTGCCGAGCCCCTTTTCCAGATATTCCGGCTGATATACCGCACCCGCCATTACAATGAACGCAGTTACGAAGATAACCAGCAGGCTATTTTCAAACAGGGCAAATCAGCTATTCACACCATAAAGTTTTTTGATGAGTATATTTATCTGCCGGTTGCCGGTTTGTTCGGGCATATTTCCCGTTTCATATCCCGCCTGCAGGATGTTGATTTGGGCAGCCATATCCTGTACAGCTTTATAACTGTTTTGCTGGTTATACTGGCGGCAAGGTGGCTGTGGTGAGCTGGAATCTGGTTTTATACGGTTTTATAAATACCGCGCTGGCACTGCTGGTGTCGCCCCTCTTTATCAGCCTGATTAAAAAGGTCAAGGCTTATGCTCAGGGCCGGGTAGGGCCGCCCATTCTCCAGACCTATTACCAGCTTTACAAGCTTTTTAAGAAAGAACGGGTTTATTCTTACCAGACTTCATTTATAATCCGCCTGACCCCCTACCTGAGTCTGGCCTTTATGATGGTGGCGTCACTGTCTGTGCCGCTGGTCTTCATACCTGCGGCAGACCCCGGTCTGGGCAATATTATCCTGTTTTTATACCTGATGGTCATGTCACGCTTCTTTATGGCACTTTCGGGGCTGGATGCCGGCAGCAGTTTCGGGGGTATGGGCAGTTCCCGTGAGATGACTCTTTCAGCCATTATAGAGCCGGTTATAATTATTGTTTTTGGAGCGCTGGCATACGTGCTTCAGACTACCAGCCTGTTTGATATGTTCGGTCAGGTGCGGGAAAACAGTTTCTTATCCAATCCCAGCCTGATACTTACCGGTATTTCGCTCTTTATTATCCTTATTGTAGAGACTTCGCGGATACCGGTGGATAACCCTGAAACCCATCTGGAACTGACCATGATACACGAAGCCATGACACTGGAATACTCCGGGCCGGATTTGGCTCTTATCGAGCTTTCACATGCCCTTAAACAAACCCTGTTGATGGGGGTGCTTTTAAACATTGTAGCTCCCTGGGGGTTGGCATCGGAGCCTGCGGCGGGCGGAATAGCAGTAGCGTTTCTGGCCTTTGTGATAAAGGGCAGTCTGCTGGCCGTGGGAGTGGGTATATTTGAATCCCTCATGGCAAAATTCCGGCTTTTCCGGGTACCCGGTCTGTTCATGCTGGCCTTTTTCTTTTCCTTTATCACCGTTATATTTAAATTTTTGGCGTAGAGAATGTTAGAAAATATACCCCTAAATGACATACTGAAAATACTGCTGGTGCTGGTGCTGGTCACATCTTCGCTGGTTCTCTGGCAGCGCAGCCTTACCAGTTTGTTTAAAACCTATGCCTTGCAGTCACTGCTGGTGGCATTGGTAGCCATGGTATTTTTTATAAATGACGGTCACCTTACTCTGCTTTTTATTGCCCTGCTCACCCTGTTCGGCAAGGTATTTCTGATACCCCGTATCCTAAACCGGATACTCCTCCAGATGAATATCCGGCGGGATTTGGAATTCCGCTTTCTTTACCCGGTGAGTTCGCTTATAGTCAGTATACTGCTTATATTCGGGGTCTATCAGGTGTTTTCAAACCTTATGGGAGAAGTTATGCCTGACAGGCTGTTTTTTCTGGGAGCGGTCATAGGGGTATCCATGGCACTAATGGGCATGATGGTTATCTTCAGCCGCAAGAAAATGCTGACCAAGATTGTAGGTTACCTGAGCATGGAAAACGGGGCAATACTGTTTGGTTTATTCGTGGCAGAGCTGCCTTTTATATTGGAAATACTGGTTTTGATAGATCTGGTGATACTGGTACTGCTGGTTACGGTGCTGGCTTTCGGTATAGATTCAACCATAGAGGATTTTCACCCCCGCTTTACTCCGCTGGGTGAGTGGTTCAAGAAAAAGTAATGGAAAATCTGATACTTGCAGCTTATATATTACCGTCAGTGCTTCTGGGCGGAATACTGCTGGGCATGCGTTTATTCCGAGGCAGTATGTCTCCGGGCATACTGGCCGGCTTTAGCCTTGGGCATGGCTTGTGGCATCTGGGGCTTAGTCTTTGGGTATTATTAGTCTTGCCTTTGCCCCATTATTTCATGGAAAGCCGTTACTTATTCGTTGACCAGCTGGGTATATTTCAGGTGTTGATTGCCTCAGTGGTGTTTATACTGGCGGCGCTTTATTCCCGTGGTTATGTCAGCCACCTGCTTTCAAACAAAGAGCTGGATATAGAAAACCTGCCCGTTTTCTATATCGGTTTTAATCTGCTTCTAAGTGTGATTACCTTTGCCTTTTTCTCAAATAATCTGGCCCTGTTCTGGCTGTTTTTAGAGCTGAGCACTCTTTTTTCGGCCCTGCTTATAGCCACCCTGAATGCCCGTGACAATCTGGTAGCTGCCTTGAAATATATTTTTATTGCCTCTACCGCCATGATATTTGCCTTCATAGGGCTTATTATTCTTTTTTCCATTACCCGGCAGGCGGGCAGTCCCGGTACCTTGAATTGGGATGAGCTGGCCAGTCTGGCTCCCCTGCTTTCGCCCTCGGTGCTGGGCTTAAGTGCCCTGCTGATACTGACCGGGCTTCTGGCCAAGAGCGGTCTGGTCCCTTTGCACAACTGGTTGCCGGCGGCTTACGCCAAAGCTCCGTCAGTGGTTACTGCCCTGATGTCTGCCACGGTATTAAACATTGGCATAGTGGGTATCCTCCGCCTGAGCGCCCTGCTTCGCCAAAGCCAGATAGGTGAAACCTTTTCAAATGTGTTGGTAGGTTTGGGCATACTCAGCATAGGGGTAGCCGCTTTCAGTATGCTGTCCCGCCGCAACCTGAAGAAACTGATCGGTTTTTCCAGCATAGAGCATATGGGAATCATGCTGCTGGCTATCGGCATAGGTACACCTCTGGCGGTATTCTGGATGCTTTTCCATACACTGGCGCATTCATTGGTCAAGAGCGGGCTGTTTTTTTCGGCCGGCATTATCCGCCGCCAGTACGGCAGTGACCGTTTTGACCGTATATTTGATATATTCCGCCTCCAGCCGGTGGCTGCTTGGGGGGTTATAATGGGAAGTGCCGCTATCGTAGGTCTGCCCATGTTCCCGGTTTTTCTGTCTGAACTTAATATACTTATTCAGCTGGGGGGTGTTTCTGTCTGGCTGGTGTTAATGGTGCTCTTTTTCCTGTTGCTGGTGGCTTCTTCATTCGCCATTTTTCTGCTCAAGGCCTTTACCCGCAGTGAGAAAAATACCGACCGCCCTGTTTTCCGTACTCCCCTGTCCATGAAACTGCCGATTTATATTATTATGGCCGGGGTGGTATTTTTAGGGGTCTGCCAGCCCCAGATGCTGGCTGATTTCCTGAACCAGATAGTAAAGGGTTTGGGTTTTTAAGCTATGAAAATACCTGAGTTGCATAATTATCTGGCCGAATTTTTAAGCCCGGCTATAAATCCGCTCAAGCTGGAAAAAGGGGCTAACAAAGACTATTATCTGTGGCTTGACTGGACGGAAGCGGCAGCCCTCTACCCGAAGCTGGCTGAAGACGGGTTTGGGCTTATCGGGTTATTCGGAGTGGAGGGTTTTCGGGGTTATCAGGGGCTTAGCCTTTTATATATATTTGAAAAAAGAAATTACTCAGGGACACTGGTAATTATCCGCCGGGCAGACAGCCCGGTTTCCTCAATTGCCGCCATTTTCCCGTCCGCCTGTTATTTTGAGAGAGAAATACGGGACGGCTACGGCTGTGAATTTGAAAATGCCTTTGACCGCAGACGGCTTTTCCTGCATGAAACCTACCCTGCTAATTTTCATCCGCTGGCAAATAGTTTTAAAAACCAACCGCTCAGTTTGCCTGCCGGGGTGGAAAATGAAGCCCTTTATCCATTTAAAAAGATAAGCGGTGAAGGCGTGTACGAAGTCGGAGTAGGACCGGTACATGCCGGTATTATTGAACCGGGGCATTTCCGTTTCAGCGCTATAGGCGAACCTATCTTGAATCTGGAAGTCAGGCTTTTTTATACCCATCGGGGGCTGGAAAAACTGGCTATGGGCAAGGATATAGATTTCGGCCTTAAGATAGCCGAAGGTATAAGCGGTGACGAATCTGCCGCCAATACCTATGCTTACTCTTCGGCAGTTGAACATATCTGCTCTTCCCGTCCTCCCCGCCGGGCTGAACAGCTTCGGTTAATACTCCTTGAGATGGAAAGGCTTTATTCGCACCTGGCAGACCTTAGCGGTATGCTTACAGATGTAGGCTATCCGGTGGGGGCGGCTTCCCTGTCGGCTTTGCGTGAAGAACTTATGCGCTGGAACAAACGCCTTACCGGCTCCCGCTTTTTAAAGGGCATAATTGCCCCCGGCGGCTTGCTGAAAGATATACCCGGTGAGCTTATAACCGAACTTGCAGATTACCTGTATGCCTTTGAGGACAGGTTTAGCGAACAGGTTGAGAAGGCTCTTGCCAAAACTTCGGTGGTAGACCGTTTTGAGACCACCGGCATCGTAAATAACCGCTTGCTTATCCCCCTGAATATTACCGGGGTGACAGCCAGAGCTTCCGGTGAGGCCATAGACACCCGTTTAAATCAGCCTTACGGTTTTTATCCTGAGCTTTCGTTCAAGCTGCCTGTTTTGCCTGAAGGTGATGTAATGGCCAGATTCAGGGTGCGGCTCTCAGAGGTGCAGACCTCACTTGGGTTGATACTAAAGACCGCTGCCAAACTTTCGGCCGGTGAATATGCAATCCCGCTAAAGCCGGTAAATGGTTACAGTCTGGTATTGGTTGAATCTCCCCGCGGGCAGTCCCTCCACTGGCTTTGGCTCAGGGACGGCAAAATAGAACGCTATAAAGTGCGGACAGCCTCTTATTGCAACTGGCAGGCCATAGAGCATGCGGTACTGGGGGATATTATTCCGGATTTCCCCCTGATAAACAAAAGCCTGAATCTGTCTTATGCCGGAACAGACCTGTGAGGTATTTGCCGTGAAGAACGTTTTAAATAATATGTTCGGGCCCAAGATATGCAAACAGATGCCTCTTGGTGATGCTGAGTTTGATAAACTGGGGTTTGCCCTCAAGTCCGAGATAAATACTATCTTTGGGCGGAGTCTGGCTATCCGGGCACTGGACAGCGGCAGTGACAATTCCGCTGAAATAGAGCTTAACAACCTTTCCAATCCGTATTACGATGTGGAACGTTTCGGTATCAGCTTTGTGGCTTCTCCCCGCCATGCAGATATACTGATAGTCACCGGTGCGGTTACCCAGAATATGGCTATTGCAGTCCGCAAGACCTTTGATGCTATGCCCTCACCCAAGCTGGTGATAGCCTTGGGCGATGATGCTTGCAGCGGCGGCATTGCCAGCGGAGGCTACGGGGTGTTGGGCGGGGTAGATAAAATCCTTCCGGTAAACTTAAAAATACCGGGCAATCCTCCTGAACCCGCCCAGATAATAAATGCCTTGCTGGGGCTTATGCAGTCCCTGCGTAAAAAGTAAGCACCTTCCAGCTTTAACCCGCTAAAAAATATGAACTATCTTCAGTAAACCGCTATACGGTTATCCATCTTCACTTTCAGGTAGCCGCAATCTGTAAAAATCCGCCTGTTATCCGGTATTGACGGGGCATATAGGCAGGATATATAATTGCAATTAATATTAAATGCAACAAGACGCAATAATATCCCAGTTGCAAGTATTACTCGGATAAAACCTGAGGAATGAAAGGAGCAGCAGACTATGGCATGTTTTTTAGTGGTTGCAGGGGAAGCGGCCGTTACTACGGTTGTTCAAAAAGTAATAGAGAAAAAAGAAAAACAACCGGGATCTGAGATTAAAAATATTTCAGGTTTAAGTTGGAGCCGGAAATTAGGCTGGTTAAACAAAATGCTCTGGGGAGGTACTCTGCTCTTGGCTTTGGAGCATGTCTGGCATGGAGAGGTTGTGCCTTGGTGGCCATTTCTGACGGCTATGGAAAACCCGGCTGATATCGCCCCCATGCTGCATGAGATGGCTACTGTCGGCGGTGCTATGGCTGTTACGGTCACTGTCGTCTGGGTAATTATGGTGCTTATTGCTGAAGCTAGGTTAAAAGCATCTGCCAAGGTTAATACTGCTGGAACAGGTGTGTAATGTGGCTGATAATGACTCTGGTTGCCGCCCTAATCACCACCGCTATCTGGTATATAAAAGCCCCGGATGACAAGTACAAGCTGGGTTTTCTGAGCCTTATGTTCTGGGGAGCAAGTATTATGTGGCTGGTTGATCATGTAATAGCCTATTTACAGGAAGGCGGTGAATTTCTGGAAATCAATCAGGACGCAATCTTGCTGGGGGTTAGCGTAATTATATTTGGATTACTGGTTTGGGAAATATCCCTGCTACTTAGCGACCCCAAAGGGGTTATTAAAAAGATTTTAGTTAAACAGTAGTTGCCAATATCCATATCACGGGGGCGGCTAGCGGTCGCCCTTTTTATTATCCGGAATCGACAGATACAGAGAGATGTATTGCCGGAACTGGTCAGGTGCACCCGCTCCCCTGCAGGTATTTCAGACACTTCACAGTTCAGTTGTTTAAAAAGAAGATGGATTTTGCGGTCAAACCGGCAATATAATAATTAAAAGGCTATACAAAGGAACATGATGATGTCTGAAAAAGTAACATGGAAAGACAAGTTGCGGGCAGATCCTGTCCCTTGGTTACTGGAGCCAGACCAAGCCCAGCCGGCAGTCCGTTACTTTACCCTTAAAGATATTATCGGCTGCGGGGAACATGATGCGGAACTGAAAGAAGCCAAGGCAGCTATTATGTTAAGCGGCCCGGTCCCGTCCATATTGGCAGCCCAGTCGCCGGAAGGATACTGGTTGCACTCCGGTGCGGGTTATTCCCCCAAATACCAGAGTACCGTTTGGCAGATTATTTTTCTGGCTCAGCTGGGGGCGGATAAATCTGACGCCGGAGTCAGAAAAGGTTGCAACTATCTGTTTGAATATAACCTGTCCAAAGGCGGCTGGTTTTCTTATAACGGCACCCCATCAGGCTTTCTCCACTGTCTGGCGGGCAATCTTGAATCCGCCCTGATAGATTTGGGATGGCTGGAAGATGAACGCTTGCAAATTGCCGTTGAGAAGCATGCCAGATTCATTACCGGTGAAGGTATGGCAGACTCCAAGACTATGGGTGTGACCGACCGTTATTACATGTACACCCCGGGACCTATGTTCAGTTGCAGCCCTAATTCAGGATTGCCTTGCGGCTGGGGGGCTGTAAAATCACTCAATGCCCTTAGTAAAATCCCTCCGTCCAAGCGTTCCCCGGCCGTAATACATGCACTTGACCGTGGCTTGAGTTTTTTGCTTAAGTACAACCCTGCCGCGGCGGATTATCCCTTTGGTACCGGTGACAAACCAAGCTCCAGCTGGTTCAAGTTTGGTTATCCCATGGGCTATGCGGCTGATATCCTGCAAACGCTGGATGTATTGTCCGCTTCGGGCTATGCCCGTGACCCCCGCTTGGCCGAAGCTCTGGATTTAGTACTTGCCAGGCAAAACCCCCAAGGACGCTGGCCTATGGAATGCCGCTTTACCGGTAAAACATGGATGGGAATGGAAAAAAACAGACAACCCAGCAAGTGGATTACCCTGCGGGCTCTCAGGGTTTTGAAAGCGGCTTTTCCGGAGTAAGCTTTTGATGTGGTTTTGTAACGCTGTAAAGGCTTTTCGTTTCTTGCATAGTATATAGTGTAAGTATATACTATGCACTATAGAGTGGTTAAGATGAGGAAAACAGATATAGTTAAACAAGGGCTGATGCGGATAAGTGAAGTCGCCAAAGCGGCGGGTGTTTCTTTGCCGACTATACACTACTACACCCGTGAAGGTTTGCTATTTCCCTCACTCAAGACTGCTCACAATATGGCCTACTATAGCCCTGACTGCGTTGAAGATATCCGTCTAATCAAAGAATTCCAATCAAAAAGATTTCTTCCTTTATCCGTAATAAAACTTATACTGCAGGCCAAGCGGGATGGTCAGGATGTAAAACATGTGTCCGAGATGGAATCTGTGCTGGGTGATATATTCCAGCCAATGCCTGATGAAACCCAATCCGAAAGCATATCTCTGGCCGAATTGATATCTGTCTCGGGTTTAAGCGAAACAGATGTAAATGAATTGATTGCCATGGGTGTTATTATAGCGTCAGAAACCGAAAACGGGCCGGTATTTGATGGCATAGAAACACGTATAGCCCAAATAGCCAAACGGCTGTTGACGTTTGGCTTGAAACCAGCTGATTTTGAGATTTATCAACAGTACATGGAAATAATCCGTAGTGAATTTAAGACTATTCATGAGATTATCCATCACCTGCCAAACCACGAAGTAATTCCGCTTAGGGAACTGTTTAAACTGGCAAGTGACTTCAAGGGGTGTTTGGCTACCAGAATCTATCGGCAGGAAGCCCGGCACCTTCAGGAACATAGCTAAACGCAAGGAGAAAACTGGTGAGACTACGCAACCCGATACAGAGACAGAACGCGACTGAATATATTTATCTTGATACGGCTAAATGTAAGGCCTGCTGGAAATGTATTGAAGCCTGCCCCAATGGTGTGATTGACAAGGTGAATCTGCCATTCCACAAGCACGCCCGTATCAGCTGCCCGGAGCACTGTAAAGGGTGTTTGAAATGTGCGAAGGTCTGTTCTCAGCAGGCTATTACACCTGTACATTCTAAACTCCATTCTGGAGTTGCCAGATGAGAAGAGCGGTTTGTATATCCATGGCAGTATTATTTCTGGCAACTATAATAACTGGAATAGCGGAAGCTCATGTCCATCCCGGTCATTCCGGCCACCACGTGGCCGTTGCAATAGCATTTATTGCCTCCATACTTATCCATGCAGGGTTAAACAGAAAATCTTTTGCCCGTTATTTATCAGGTTAGGTTCACAAACAGGGATAAGAAATATCATGTTGGTAAAGAAGGGCAGACTAAGTTTGTCTGTGCCAAATAAATTCAATCTACCTTAGGTTTAACCTTGTTGATTAGGCAAACCTTTGGTGGAGCTGAGGTATCAACAGGTAGTACTGACAAGGACTTAGAGTTGACCTTTATTCTTTCTATTTGATTGGATACTCCCGGAAAACTACTTTTGCACCACCAACGAGATAAAGCGTTGTAAATGTGAGATTTAAATTCATGAGGTTCTTTTTCACGAAGTCATCCAGTGTCGGTAAGTTTAATGCTTTCAATCTTTCTTCGGAGAGTTCCGTATCATCGAAAAAGATTATTAGGGATGTATTATCAGGATAGTTTTTATTAGCTTTTCGGTTTGCGGCATCAACAATTCTATCAAGTTCGTTTTTTACGCCTTCTTCTACTGGGGTGGCCGTTTCTGGGATTGAGACCTGAAGATTCTTCCCTTTACCAGACTTGATAACGGGAGCATTAGAGAAGACATAACCTTTATTAAGTAATTGGCATCTGCGCCAATAATCATTTTCCCCCTCATGAGCTTGGGTTATCTCAATGTAAGTTTCAGTCGAGGGTTCTGTTCTTTTATCTATGACTATCGCGTCGTAGTTTTGACTGCCAATAACTGGCTTTAAAAGAATTTGGTCGGTGCTTCCAAACTTGCGTTCTGCCCATATTCCTAGTGGATAGATTTCTTCCATAAGCTGCTTGGTACGTCCCTTATGGAGTCTCAAGGCTTTTCGCCCCTCGTCAGAGGCGTAATAAATCTGGTCGTTCTTCTGTTTAACCCAATTCCATAGCTCAGAAGGGGTTCTTTCTTTTTCTAATTCCGCTTTACTGACGTATTCCATTTAGATTACCATTTGTATTATAACACATGGAAGAGCAGCGAACTGGCGGAATGGTCGGTGTAGAATGGAAATAGTACAAAATTAACCTAGAAGTAACAGAAAAATGGAGCTGAGGGGCTTCGAACCCCTGACCTCTGCGTTGCGAACGCAGCGCTCTCCCAACTAAGCTACAGCCCCATGTAAAGGGCATTATAACATAAGCCCGCTTTAGCATTAAAGCAACCCCCAAACCTGCCTTGCCAGTAGCCAAAGAATATTGATATACTTGCTAGTTAACCAGAGGTAGGTGAAATGGTAACTACAATGACTAAATATGAAACGGTAATCGGTCTGGAAGTCCACGTTCAGTTGGACACCAAAAGCAAGATGTTTTGCCGCTGCAGTACGGACTATGCCAGTGCCGAACCCAATACCCATGTCTGCCCGGTTTGTCTGGGCATGCCGGGGGTATTGCCTACTATAAATAAACAGGCAGTGGAATACACCATTATGTCCGGCTTGGCTTTGGGATGCGATATTGCCCCCTTTACCAAGTTTGACCGTAAAAACTATGCCTATCCTGACCTTATGAAAGGCTATCAGATTTCCCAGTATGACCAGCCGCTTTGCGGCAAGGGTTTTTTAGATATAAATGTGGACGGAGTTATCCGCCGGATCGGTATAACCCGCATTCATCTTGAAGAAGACGTAGCCAAACTGCACCATGAGAGTGATATTAACGGCCAGCCGTATAGCCTTTTGGATATAAACCGTTCCAGCATACCACTGATGGAAGTAGTCAGTGAGCCGGATATGCGCACCCCCGAAGAAGCCCGCCAGTACCTTATGAAACTGCGGACTATCATGCGGTATTTGGGTGTTTCCACCGCCAATATGGAAGAAGGCAGTTTCCGTTGTGATGCCAATATTTCCATAAGGCCTGTAGGTGCAACCGAGCTGGGGGCTAAGGTGGAAGTAAAAAATATGAACAGCTTCAAGGCGGTTTTTTCCGCTCTGGAATATGAAGAAGTCCGCCAGAGGAAAATGGCTGATGAAGGAAAAAAGATAAGCCAGGAGACTCGTGGCTGGCAGGATGAAAAATGCCAGACTGTCTCCCAGCGTTCCAAGGAATTTGCCCATGATTACCGTTATTTCCCTGAACCGGATTTACCTCCCCTGCACATCAGTTGTGACTGGATTGAGGACATAAGGGCCAAACTGCCCGAATTGCCCGAAACCCGCAAGGAGAGGTTTATAAACGGGTACTGGCTGTCCGAATACGATGCTTCGCTTCTGACTGCCAGCCGTGAACTGGCGGATTATTTTGAAGCGGTTCTGGGCGAAACTGATTTCCAGAATATACCGCAGGATAAAGGCGTTAAGGAAGTGGCTAACTGGGTGGTGGGGGCGGTAAACTCTATTATGAATACTGGCGGGGCAGATATTACCGTTTTTGCACTTAAAGTCAGCCCGGCCAGTCTGTGCCATTTGCTGGTGCTGGTTTCAGCCGGCAAAGTAAATGCCGCTACTGCCAAAGCAGTCCTTGAAGATATGTATGCTACCGGACAAAATGCCGAGGCTATTATTGAAAAGAAAGGTCTCAGCCAGATTTCCGACAGTTCCGAACTGGTAGCCATTGCCAAAAAGGTGCTGGCAGATAACCCCAAAGCAGTAGCCGAATATAACGAAGGCAAGACCCAGGTTATCGGTTTCCTGGTGGGACAGATGATGAAACAAAGCAAGGGCAGAGCCAACCCTAACATAGCTATGGAGTTGCTTAAGAAAGCTCTGGAGGAAGGATAAACATGCAAACCTACCTGATTATAGCCCAGATAGTGCTGGCCGTAGCCCTCACTCTGGCAGTCCTGATGCAAGTAAAAGGCGGAGGCCTCGGTGGTATATTTGGGCAGGCAGACAGTGTCTACCGCACCAAAAGGGGTATAGAGAAGACCCTTTTCATACTCACCATCATACTGGTAGTCCTGTTCCTGCTGGTGTCTTTGCTCATGCTGAAATTAAGCTAAAGGAGGCTAGTTGTGGGTATCATTACCCTTACTACTGACTTCGGCTTGCAAGATGCATATGTGGCCGCCATGAAGGGGGTTATACTGAGTCTCAATCCAGATGCCCGCATACTGGATGTTTCTCATCAGGTAGAGCCCCAGAATATTCAGCAGGCGGCCTTCTTGTTGGGTGAAACCTGTCACTATTTTCCGGCAGACACCATTCATTTGGCTGTAGTAGACCCCGGTGTAGGCAGCGGCCGCCGGGGAATTATTTTATCCACTCCGGGCGGCTTATTCATTGGCCCGGACAACGGTCTTTTCAGTTACGCACTCAGCCCGTATTTACCCAAAATCACCAGTGATTTACTGCCTGCAGAAGGTCTGCTTAAACTGGATCTGCCCCGGGGTGTAGAAGCATTCCAGATATCCAACCCGGCTTTCTGGCTTAACCCGGTCAGTACCACCTTTCACGGGCGGGATATATTCGCGCCTGCCGCCGCTTATGTAAGTCTGGGTACTCCCCTTTCGGAGTTTGGTCCACGCCTTAGCTGGATATATGCTTTCCATTTACCTGGTCCGGAGATTGCGGCTGATGGTTCGTTTACCGGACACGTAGTGTATATAGATCACTTCGGCAATCTGATTACTGATATTACTCCCCGGATGTTGCCTTCGGACAAGTCTATCGGGCTTGAGATTTTAGGTCGGACCATTTATGGCCTTTGCCAAAATTACACTCAGGCAAGCGGTTTGCTGGCAGTTATAGGCAGCAGCGGACGGCTGGAGATTGCCTTGCAGGGCGGCAGTGCCGCCGGTTTGCTTTCAGCCCGCCCGGGTGATTGCTTTCACCTTAGTATTTTGACTTCGCCCAAAGATTAAAAAAGGTTAAAAAAGGGCCCCGTAAAAGATTCGGGGCCCAACTGTATTCTAAGCCGTATTCAATTATCGGGGGAAACCATCGTTCCTTACTTTCCCCGCCCGGCCAAAAAAGCCGGATTTCTCGTTAACTATAGAGTGAGTGAACCGGAAAGCTCAGGAACCTTCGTTGCTCTTTGCCGGACTGATATTAGTCAACTCCCCCTAGCTCCCACCAGCGAAGAGCCTGCGCAAGGGAAAAACCAAGTACATAACCGAGCCTGCAGTTTCTCCAAATGCCTTGCCTCCTTTTGCCGGTATTGGCAAGCAACTTCCTTGCCTACCTCTATTATACCACGCCCTGTATATCTGAAAGTATCATATACGAAAATGCATTACTGATAAACCCTTGCCTCAAGCTGCTGTAAACGCTATTATTAGCATAATCCGGGTATGGAAAGGGGCAGGCAATGATTAAAATTTCTATACAGGGAGCTCGCGGCTCTTTTCATGATATTGTGGCGCGCCACAAATTTCCAGGTGATTCCGAGATTATTGAAAGCAACACTTCCCATCAGGTATTTGAAGATGTCAAAAAAGGGTTGGCTGATTATGGGGTTGTAGCCATAGAAAATTCCCTTTACGGTTCGTTTCTGGAAAATTATGACAATTTGCTAAAATATGAAAGCAAGATAGTCGGTGAGATTTATCTGCATGTTATCCTGAACCTGATTACTCTGCCGGGTGTGAAGCTGGAACAAATACGTGAAGTGTATACCCACCCTATCGCCATGATTCAGGCCGAATCTTTCCTTGAGAAACACCCCAGTGTGATACGCATAGAAAGCCACGATACCGCCGGCAGTGTCCGCATGATAAAAGAAAAGGGACTTAAGACTGCTGCTGCTATCGGAAGCAATCTGGCTGCCCAGCTGTATGATATGAAAATACTGGCTAAAGATATTGAGACTGAAAAGCAAAACTACACCCGTTTCCTTATCATCGCCAAAGACCCTAAATATCCTCCGTTGGCGAACAAAACTTCTCTGGCTATAAAGGCAGAGAACAACGCCGGCAGCCTTTACAAGTGCCTCAAATGTTTTTATGATCAAGGCATAAACCTGTCCAAGATAGAATCCCGACCTATTATGGGACGTACCTGGGGTTATTACTTTTATCTGGATTTTGAGCGGGGACTGACTACCCCTGAAACCCAGCGCGCCCTGAAGGAACTGGAAAAGGTAACCGAGAGCATCCAAGTATTAGGCTCATACGAACAGGGCAAAGTATTTGAGGAATAGCCTCGTAGCTTTCTGTAATTGAAAACAGGGTCTTAAAACAGGTGTTATCATAAAAAAGGACCAGCCTTAAAAAGAGGCTGGCTTTTTTGTGTCCCTCTTTGGCATGTCCCGCAGTCCCCAACGCCGAAAGATTCCTTTTGAAGCTTGTCCAGATTTACTCAGATAATATCGCTTTCCTATACGTAGTTTTACTTACGGGAAATAAGTAAAAATGCTTAACCCGTATTACGTATAAAAGCGGATAGTAAATGGCATACTGGAATATATAATTAATATATGAAGCATATTTCATTA